>JAEWBA010000411.1 GCA_023391395.1 Pseudomonadota bacterium | reverse complement strand
CTGGCAAGTCCACGACAGCCATTTCGTGGTCGCTCACCTGCACTATGTGCTGTTCGGCGGCATGGTGTTTCCGCTTTTCGCCGCCTTCTACTACTGGCTGCCGTTGTTCTCGGGGCGCGCCCCTTCGCAGGGCATGAGCCGGCTGGTGTTCTGGGCCATCTTCCTCGGATTCAATCTCACCTTCCTGCCCATGCATGCCACCGGCTTGCTGGGCATGCCGCGCCGCGTGCATACCTATGCGCCGGACCTGGGCTGGGAAATGCTCAATCTCGTCTCCACCGTCGGCGGCTTCCTGTCGGCGGTGGGCGTGGGCATGTTCGTCATCGACTTCCTGCTGCATCTGCTGCAGGGACGGCGCGCACCGGCGAACATGTGGAACGCCTCCACCCTGGAATGGGCGGTCACGGTGCCGGCCGCGCCTTACAACTTCGTAGCACAGGCGCGCGTGGAACACCGCGATCCCCTGTGGGACGAGCCCAAGCTGGCGGCTCGCGCCGAAGCCGGCCGCGGCTTCCTGGCCCGTAACGATATCGAGCGGCGCGAAACCCTGGTCACCGGCAGCGCGCGCGCCGAACCCGAATACGTTGCCGTAGTGCCCGGCAATACCTGGACGCCGCTGGTGGCCGCCCTGCTGACGGCCTTGTTCTTCATCGGCCTGCTGGCCAAGCTCTACTGGCTGGCGGCAGCCGGCGCCGTCCTGGCCGCCGCTTCCTTCCTGTTCTGGGCCTGGCAGGACGAAGACGGTCCGGACGATGTACAGGTCGATGTCGACAGCGGCTTGCGCCTGCCCTTTCACTACACCGTGCGCCGCTCGCCCGGCTGGTGGGGATGCCTGATTACCCTGATGGCGGACGCCACCCTGTTCTTCTCCCTGCTGTTCGCCTACTTTTTCCTGTGGACCGTATCGCCGGCCTGGCCGCCCGGAGGATTTCGTGATCTCGACCTCGTCCTGCCTTCGATCGCGCTGGCGGCGCTGCTGGCAAGCAGTATCGCCATTCAATGGGCGGCCGCGCGTTTCGAACGCGGGACTGTGTTGCGCTTGGGGCTGGCTTTTGCCATGGTACTGGCGCTGGCCGCCATCGTCCTGCAGCTCCTTGCGCTGCGGGAGGCATTTTCCGCTACCGAACACGCCTATGGCGCCCTGCTGCACACCATCTCGGGATTCATGGTGGTGCACATGCTGATCGCCATCCTGATGGCCGGCTTCACGTTGATGCGTTCGCTGCGCCCCGGCAAGCCGCGTCCGGTGGCGGCACAAGTCAGCGCACTGTTCTGGCATTACTGCGTGCTGCAATGGCTGGCCGGCTATGCAGTCATGCATCTGTTTCCCTTGATTGCCGGAGGTTGAATGGACGCTTCGCGCCCGCGCAGCCTGAGCAGCCTGACCGGCGCCTTCGTGGTCTGGTCCACGCATTTCCTGCTCTGCTATATCGCGGTTTCGCTGGCCTGCATCTATGGTTGGTCCGGGGCGCGGCTTGCCGTCGCTGCGTTCACCTGCATTGCGCTGGTCCTGCTCGCCTGGATGGGATGGCGGCATTACCGGCTATGGCAGGCGGCCCGCCGGCCCGGCGCGACGGACGCCGCATTGCCGGCCTTTCTCTCCCTGGTGGCGATGATGCTGTGCGCGCTGGCCACGCTCGCACTCGTCTGGGTCGCCTTGCCTGCCGCACTGCTGCCGACATGCGCCGCCTGAGCCTGATCGTCGCGCTTGCTCTTTTGGTACCGCTGCCCGCAGCGGCACACGGCGGCGACCATGCGCATCACTGGCTGACGCTCGACCCCTGGGTATGGATGCCGATGGCCGCGGCACTCCTGCTGTACCTGCGCGGCATACGGAATTTGCGCGCCCGGCGCAGCATGCTGAGCGCGGCGCATCCTGCGGCCATCGCCTGCTTCCTGGCCGGCATGGCCGCCTTGGCACTGGCTCTGATCTGGCCGTTGGATGCGCTCTCCAGCATCAGCTTCGCGGCGCACATGGGCCAGCACATGGTGCTGATCGCCGCCGCCGCGCCGCTCCTGGTGCTGGCTTCGCCGGCCGCGCCGCTACGCCTGGGCCTGGGCACGTCCGTGCGGCGCCTGAATCGTCATCTTGGATTCTTTCACCGCACGCTGCATGTGCTGCTGCGACCCGGCATCGCCTTCGTCGTGCATGGCATCCTGGTATGGGCCTGGCACGCGCCGCTGCTGTTCGAGTGGGCTCTGCGCCTGCCCTGGGTGCACACGCTGGAACATCTGTGCTTTTTGGGAAGCGCCCTGCTGTTCTGGGCGGCAATGCAGGAGCTGGCGCGCAAGCCCGGCGGGCACGGCGCCTGCGCCTTGTGGACGCTGGGCACGTTAATGCATACCGGACTGCTGGGCGCGCTTCTCACCTTCGCGCCGCGCCCGCTGTATGCGCTGGGGACACAGACGGCGCTGCTCACTCCCCTCGAGGATCAGCAACTCGCCGGCCTGATCATGTGGATACCCGGCGGGTTCCTCTATTTGTTCGCCGGGCTGGCGCACGCCGGAATGTGGCTGCGCGAAGCGGCGCAGCCGCAAGCTCGGGAAGCGGAACCGCGTTGAGCGCCCCCCGCACGGACCGGTACCGGTCTACTTGAGGACCTTCTGCACCTTTTTCACGAGCTGCATCACCGTCGGGGAATACAGCCCGGATTCCTTGATATCGGCTTTCAGCTTGTCGAAGGGGATATCGTCGCGAGTACGGAAGTACTTCATGCCATTGTGGGTCTTGTATTCGAGGTTCGGCTTGGTCAGGAACAGGCTGCCGAACTCGAATTGCGAAGGCATGTAGTGCGCCGTCAGCGACTTGCGGGAGAAGCTGGGGTCCTTGGTCGGCAAGGCGCCGTGGATGGTGTGCGAGTTCCAGAACAGGACATCGCCCTTGCGCAGCGCCGGCGCATAGACCTGTTCGGGGTGCGCCTGCACATGGCGCTTGATGCGCGCAATCCAGTCCTCGTGCGCTAGGTCCGGCGTATCGCTGTGGAAGTCGAGGAAGTTCGAGCGCGGCAAGACATAGAAACGGCCGGCGCGCTCGTCGATGTCTTCCAGCGCGATCCATGCCGCCAGCAAATGGCCGTTCGGCACCGAGTCCAGGTACCAGCAATCCTGGTGCGCCTGAGTTTCGGTATTTGCATCGAACAGCATGCTCTGCATCAAATTGAAGCTGCCGAAGCCGGTAATCTCGGTCAAGGCATTGCGCATCGCCTGACTGGTATAGATGTCTTTCGCGCAGACGCTGAATTCGGGGAATTTCTTGTAGTCGTGGATATCGAGGAAGCTCTGCTGGACATAGCCC
>JAEWBA010000403.1 GCA_023391395.1 Pseudomonadota bacterium | reverse complement strand
ACGCCATACTGGCTGGATTGCTGAGGCGCGGATGCCGGATAGGAAGTCACCGGAGCGGAAGAGTATTGCGGGCTTGCGCAAGCGATCAACGCAGCACTTGCGATCAAGGTGGCGACGAGGGAGGATGGCTTCAATGTCATCGTTGATTTCCTGTTGCAGGGTTCCTGAATAGCTTAGTGGCGATGCCGGCCGTGATCGCCACGCCAGCCACGGTCGCCGCGATAGCGGTCATGCCAATGGCCGTTGCGTCCGGGATGTCCGCGGAACTCGCGGTATTCCCACACCGTCGCCGGCGGCACATACACCGGCGGCGGCAGAACGTAGGACGGTTGCGGCTGCACATATGCCGGTCGTGGTTGCACAACGACAGGCGGCGGCGCATAGACGATGGGTGGCGGCGCATACACCACGGGCGGCGGCGCACCGTAGTAGCCGGGCGAGGTGATGGTGACCGACCAGCCGACTCCACCATGGGCTGCGGCCGGCGCAGCGGCAAACAAGGTAGCAAGGCCGACGGCAAGGAGAGTAAGAGAGGTTTTCATGACGCCCTCCACAAGAGCTATGCGTTAAGCGCCAATTCATGTCATGTGCCGACCGCTTCTGCTCTGTACGCCGGCCAGCGTTTCATGACGGGCTTGGCTTTCCCATATCTGCATTATGGCTGAATTGTAGAAAGCTGCCGAAGACAAACTTCGCTGTTGCCCCACAGACAATTTCTGTCATGGTGAAGGCGCAATGGCACAGCGTGATCGTCTTGGGCGCACCTGCGGCAATTTGCGTCCAGCCGGCACTCCTGGTCTGGGTGCCAGAACGCACGAAGACGCGGTGACGCAACCGTTCCATGACCCCATGAAAAGCCTCGCCGCGCATGCGGCTCCGCTCCCTTCGTTCAGGGCAGCAGCGGCTGCTTGTGCACCTGCTTGGACTTGATGGTCTTGATGACTTCCGACATCACGGACGTGCGATACGAAGTCGCGGGATGGAGGGCAGTATGACCATCGGCGATGCCTTCCGGATAGCGACTGGCCAGGCGCTGCCAGAACGGCACCACTTGCTCGATCGGATAACCGGCACGCACCAGCAGATAGAGCGCGACCTTGTCGGCTGTCGCATCCAGCACCGGCGAGTAAGGTGCGAGGCCAGTCCTCCCCGGTACCGGTTCCAGTCCCACTTGGCGCAGGGCATCGATGGCAGCGCCCAGGTCCGGCCGCGGTGCCGGCGCGACAATGTTGTGCGCGATTTCTTTGGCCAGCACATAGGCAAGCTCTTGATCGGAACGGGCAAAGTCGACCATGCCGCTCGTGACCAGCACCCGGTAGCCGTCGGCGTAGCTGTTCACGTGGCTACCATTGCCGAGTTCGATGCCGAAGGCGCAGGCATGCGTGAAGGGGATGCGCAAGCTGGTGCGCTGGCCATCGCGCAGCACGGTCAGATTCAGGCTGTTGCGCCCGCGCATGGCGGCAGCCACCATCATGGCGGTGTCGCGCTCGGCGCGCGGACCTTGCGGCAGGGACTTGCCGTCGAGGGCGACCAGGGTATCGCCTTTTTTCAGGCCGGCTTGAGCGGCGCCGCTACCGGGCAGCACATTCATCACTCTCAATCTTTCGCCCAGGCCGAGGGCGGCGCGCGCCACATCGCCGAAGCGGCCCGAGTAGGAAAAGCGGTTCTTTGCCGTGAAGCCCAGCAGCGGCCGCGCATGGCGCGGGCACAATTCCGTATTTTCGATCAACAGGGGCGCGGCGATTGCATACACGCGGTTTTGTCGGTCCACCCAGTTCTGCAGAGTTTCGACCCGGTCCGGCGTGGCCGGCACCGGCTCTTCTTGGGCGACTTCGATTTCCGCATCGGCGGCCGGCGCCGTCACCGCAGCATCGGCCGAAGCGGCCGGCTCGGAAGGCAGGGGCGGCTGGACTGCACAAGCGGTCAAAAGCAGCACGGACAGGCCCGTGCCACAGCGAGCGAGGTCTTGTCGCACGCGTAGAAACGCAGTGGAAAGGATTTCAATCAGGCTCATGGATATTCTTTGGTGGTTCTTGCTTGCATCCCCGTAGGGGGACAGGCGGAGCTGCGCAACAATAGCGCAAAATACAGGAAAAACCGGCATGCTTGCCGAATCGACATACCGTATCTGCCGCGCGTCCGTGTCGGGAACCGGTGCCAAGGCGCTGCAAGGCCGTAAGGAGTCGCCGATAAGCCGGGGCGGCGATTGACGACAAATGGCATGAGCCGCGAATGTCGAAAGATCGACTTGCCTTGATAAGCAAACAAGCCAGCCTTGGGCCGCCATAAGGCAGATACATTTGGGCAAAACATAGTGCCTCAAATAGGTGTCTGGGGCAATATACCGCTGGAGTTTCTGATGAAGCAAAAGAATGCGAGGCCTTCCCCCTCACCGTCGCACGCTGATCTGGAAAAGACGAGCGCTCCCCAACCGGGCGGCCAGGCAGCGGACAAGGTGGTAGCCATGGACGTGCTGAAAAAGCTGCGCATCGTGATCCGCGCCGCGCAACGCCATTCGGCCTGGATCGAAAAGCAATGCGGCATCAGCGGCGCCCAGCTCTGGGTGCTGCAAGAACTTCATGACTCACCCCACCTGCGCGTCGGCGACATCGCCAGGAAGCTGGCGATTCATCAAACTACGACCAGCAATCTGCTGGAAGCCTTGCAAAGGCGGGGCTATATCATCAAGGCGCGCGACCCGAACGACCAGCGGGCGGTCACCTTGATGTTGTCCGA
>JAEWBA010000344.1 GCA_023391395.1 Pseudomonadota bacterium | reverse complement strand
CCGAGTACCAGAGCACCGCCTACATGCAGGGCTTCCTCGCGGCCATGCTGTTCACCGAGGCCGCCAAGCGTACGCTGGATGCCGGCAAGGAGCTGACTGGGCCCAACCTGAAGGCGGCGTTGAATAGCATCCGCAATTTCGATACCGGTGGCGTCATCGGCGTGCCCATCAACATCAAGGGCAACTCGATTCCCGTAGGCCGTATCTACCAGGCCGACGTCAAGCAGGGCAAGATGCTGCCGGCGTCGGACTGGATCGTGCTGGAGTAAGCATCTGAGGTAGTGAACCGAGTGCCGGCACTCCTTCCCTGGCGGCAAGGAAGGAGTGGCGCCTCCAGAGACAAGACAAGACCGACATGAGCGCAAGCGAGCACATCCTCGAAATCAACAACATCGAAGTCGTCTACAACAAGGCGGTGCAGGTGCTGCGTGGCCTGTCGCTGGCTGTGCCGAAGGGCAGCATCGTCGCTCTGCTCGGCAGCAACGGCGCCGGCAAGTCGACCACGCTGAAAGCGGTGTCGCGCCTGCTGGAGCTGGAAAACGGCGACCTGCTGAGCGGGCGCATCGCCTTCGACGGCCGCGATACCTCGAGCATCGCGCCCCAGCATCTGGTGCGCGCCGGCATGTGCCACGTAATGGAAGGGCGCCATGTGTTCGAGGACCTGACGGTCGAGGAAAACCTGGTCGCGGCGACCTATGCGTTGAGCGGCCGCCGCGATGTCAAACCGGATTTCGACATGGTGTACGACTATTTCCCGCGCCTGTTCGAGCGCCGCAAGGGGCTGGCCGGTTACCTTTCGGGCGGCGAGCAGCAGATGCTGGCGATCGGCCGCGCACTGTTGGCCAAGCCCAAGCTGATCCTGCTGGACGAGCCTTCGCTCGGCCTGTCGCCGATGCTGGTGGAAAACATCTTCACCATCATCGCGCGCATCAATAGCGAGCAAGGCATCTCGATCCTGTTGGTGGAACAGAATGCCTCGGTGGCGCTGGCGGTGGCGCACACCGGCTACATCATGGAAAACGGCAAGGTGGTGATCGACGGCAGCGCCGAGAAGCTGGCCGCCGATCCCGACGTGCGCGAGTTCTACCTCGGCATGGGAGGTGCCGGCGAGGCCAAGAGCTTCCGCGACATCAAGCATTACAAGCGTCGCAAGAGGTGGTTGTCATGAGCGTGGCGACGATGGAAAAACCGGCTTTTACCGGCACCGGCAGCATGATGCCGGTCGGGCCCACCTTGCCGCAATTGCTGCGCGAGCAGGCGCGCCGGCAGCCCGATCGCGTGGCAATCCGGCAAAAAGATTTCGGAATCTGGAAACCGACCACGTGGTCGCAATACTACCGGCGGGCCGGGCACTTCGGCCTCGGCCTGCGCGCGCTCGGCGTGCCCGCCAAGGGCCATGTGGCGATCATTTCCGAGAACCGTATCGAATGGGTGCTGACGCAGATGGGCGCGGGTCTGACGGGCCTGGTCACGGTCGGCGTGTATCCGACCAGCCCGACGCCGGAAGTCGCCTACGTGCTGCAGCATGCCGACGTCGATGTGATCGTGTGTGAAGATCAGGAACAGACCGACAAGGTGATGGCGGTTCTGGACCAGTTGCCGAAGCTTCTGAAAGTGGTCGTGATCGAGAAGAAGGGTTTGCGCAGCTATTCGGAGGAACAGCGTGCCCGCATGCTGACTTTCGCCGAAGTGGAGGCGCTCGGGGCGCAGTACGAGGCGCAGCATCCCGACCTGATCGACCAGACCCTGGCGCAGCAGACGCCGGAAGACCTCGGGCTGATGATCTATACCTCCGGCTCGACCGGCAAGCCCAAGGGCGCCATGATCAGCTATGCCAATATCCAGGGCGTCACGCCGGGCATCGTCGACCGCCTGCAACTGGATGCCGAGACTACGCATCTGTCCTATCTGCCGCTCTGCCACGTGGCGGAACAGATGCTGACCACTTTCGTGCCCCTCCACCTGGGCTCGCAGGTCAATTTCGGCGAGTCGATCCGCACCGTACAGGAAGACTTGCGCGAGCTGGCGCCGACCATGTTCCTGGGCGTGCCGCGCATCTGGGAAAAGCTGCATGCGGCGATCATGATCAAGATCGAGGAAACCGGCAGCTTGCGGCGCTGGCTGTACCGGCGCGGCCTGGCGGCATGCCGGCCGTTCGCCGAGAAAAGCCCGTCGCAGCGCAGCCTGGGCGAAGGCCTGCGCTACCGGCTGTTCTATTGGCTGATTTTCCGCTCATTGCAGAACTTCATCGGATTGCGCCGCGCGCGCGTCTGTCTCACAGGGGCCGCTCCCATTCCGCCCGAAACCGTGCGCTACTTCCGCACGATCGGCCTTCCCTTGATCGAAGTGTATGGCTTGACCGAATCGACCGGCATGATCACCGGCCATCGGCTCGAGCGCGTGCGGGTGGGCAACGTCGGCGAGCCGACCCTCGGCACTGAATGCCGGGTAGGCCCCGACGGCGAATTGCTGGTGCGCGGAGGCATGGTGTTCGCCGGCTATTACAAGGATGCGGAAGCCACCGCGCGCACCATCCGCGACGGCTGGCTGCATACCGGCGATGTGGTGCGCGAAGAGGATGGTTTCATCCGCATCGTCGATCGCCTGAAGGACATCATGATCACGGCCGGTGGCAAGAACCTCACGCCTTCCGAGATCGAGAATACGGTCAAGGCCAGTCCCTACATCAAGGAGTGCATCGTCATCGGCGAAGGGCGCAAGTATGTCGCGGCGCTGCTGCAGATCGATTACGAGACGGTCGGCAAGTGGGCCGAAGCCAGGCGCATTGCCTTCACTCATTTCCGTTCCCTGGCTGAGCATCCGGAAGTGCGCAAGATGGTCGAGGCCGAGATCGAGCGCGCCAATGCTCAGCTGGCGCAGGTCTCGCATATCCGACGCTTCCACCTGCTGACCAAGGAACTGGACCATGACGATGGCGAGGTTACGGCGACCATGAAGGTGCGCCGCGCCAGCATCTATAAAACCTATGCGGCCGAAATCGAGGCCTTGTATCAATGAACGCAGAGAATTCCCCCATCCTGTTCGGCATCGATCAGGGTATTGCCCGCATCCGCTTCAACCGACCGAGCTCGCTCAATGCCATCGACGAACGGATGGCGAACGAGCTGCTGACGATTTGCCGACGCCTGCAGGCTGACGATAGCGCGCGCGTGGTAGTCCTGAGCGGCGAGGGCCGGTCATTCATGGCCGGCGGCGACCTGGCGCGCTTCCAAGCCGATCTGCCAGGCGCCGCACGCACCGCGCGGGCGATCATCGATCCCTTGCATGAAGCCATGGCCATTCTGGCCGAACTGCCGCAGCCGGTGCTTGCCAGCTTGCACGGCGCGGTG
>JAEWBA010000269.1 GCA_023391395.1 Pseudomonadota bacterium | reverse complement strand
GGCATTGGTCTTCGGATCGCCAAGGTCGTTGATGGCGACGATTTCGATCTGATGCTTCTTGCCGCCTTCGTAGTGGGCGCGAAGGATGTTGCGGCCGATGCGGCCGTAGCCGTTGATTGCGACGCGGATGGTCATGGTTTTCTCCTGAACGATAAATCGAATTGCTTACCTGCTCCTCCCCATTCAAGGGGAGGGAGTGTCAAATCCAAATCAAGCCAATACCGTCTTCACCTTGGCCACGACCGCTTCGGTCGTGAACCCGAAATGCTTGAACAGCACGCCCGCCGGTGCCGATTCGCCGAACGTGTCGATGCCAACCACGCCGCCTTCCAGACCGACGTACTTGTACCAGAAGTCGGTGACACCAGCCTCCACTGCCACGCGCGGCAAGCCCTTGGGCAGCACGTCGGCCTTATAGGCGGCATCCTGGCGATCGAATACTTCGGTCGAAGGCATGGATACCACGCGCACCGGAACGCCTTGCTTGGCCAGCTCGTCGGCCGCCTTGACCGCCAGCTCGACTTCGGAGCCGGTGGCAATCAGCACCGCGCGGGCAGCCGGAGCATCCTTCAGCACATAGCCGCCGCGGCGGATATTGGCCACCTGTTCCGGGCTGCGTTCCTGGTAGGCCAGGTTCTGGCGCGAGAAGATCAAGGTGCTCGGGCCGTTGGTACGGCGCACCGCCTGCTCCCATGCCACCGCCGACTCCACCGTATCGCACGGACGCCAGTTGTCCAGGTGCGGAATCAGGCGCAGGCTGGACACATGCTCGACCGACTGGTGGGTCGGACCGTCCTCGCCCAGGCCGATCGAATCGTGCGTGAACACGAAGATCGAACGCAGCTTCATCAAGGCCGCCATGCGCAGGGCATTGCGGCTGTAATCCGAGAAGGTGAGGAAGGTCGCGCCGAAGGGCAGATAGCCGCCATGCAGCGCAATCCCGTTCATCACCGCGCTCATGCCGAATTCGCGCACACCGTAATTGATGTGATTACCCGGCTGGCCGGCGCGCACGGCAATGCATTCCTTCCAGTTGGTCAAGTTCGAACCGGTCAGATCGGCAGAACCGCCCAGGAATTCCGGCAGCACCGGCGCCAGGGCCTGGATCGCGTTCTGGCTGGCCTTGCGCGTAGCGATGGTTTCCTTCTTCTCGACGCAGGAGGCGACCAAAGCCTCGACCGCGGCATCGAAGTTGCCCGGCAGTTCGCCCTTCATGCGGCGCAGCAGCTCGCCCGCTTCCTGCGGATAGCGCTCGCTGTAAGCCTTGAACAAGGCATCCCACTCCCCTTCGCGGTTCTTGCCGGCGGCCTTCGCATCCCAGGCTTCGTACACATCGGCCGGAATCTCGAAGGGCGCATAGGGCCAGCCGATCGCTTCGCGGGTGGCGGCGATTTCCTTGTCGCCCAGCGCGGCGCCATGCACCTTGTCGCTTCCCTGCATATTGGGCGCGCCTTTGCCGATCACGGTCTTGCAGCAAATCAAGGTCGGCTTGTCGGAGGTTTTGGCTTGCGCAATCGCCGCATCGACAGCTGCGACATCATGGCCGTCGACGTTGCGGATCACGTTCCAGTTGTAGGCTTCGAAACGCTTGGGCGTGTCGTCGATGAACCAGCCTTCCACCTTGCCGTCGATCGAAATGCCATTGTCGTCGTACAGGACGATCAGCTTGTTCAGCCGCAGCGCGCCGGCCAGCGAACAGGCCTCGTGCGAAATGCCTTCCATCAGGCAGCCGTCGCCGACGAAGACATAGGTATGGTGATCGACCACGTTGAAGCCGGGCCGGTTGAATTCGCAGGCGAGCAGGGTTTCTGCCAGCGCCATGCCGACCGCGTTTGCCAAGCCCTGGCCGAGCGGCCCGGTGGTCGTTTCCACGCCCGGCGTGATATCCACTTCGGGGTGACCCGGCGTCTTCGAATGCAATTGACGGAAGTTGCGCAACTCGTCCATGGACAGGTCGTAGCCGGACAGGTGCAAAAGCGCATACTGCAGCATCGAGCCGTGACCGTTCGACACCACGAAGCGATCACGATTGGTCCAGTGCGGGTTGGCGGGGTTGTGCCGGTAGTGCTTCGCCCACAAGGCGACGGCGATTTCTGCCATCCCCATCGGCATGCCGGGGTGACCGGAGTTTGCCTTTTGTACTGCATCCATTGCCAATGCGCGGATTGCGTTGGCCATCTTGGTGGTCGAAAGCGAGGAAGTCATCTTGTTCAGGTAAATGGCAGACCGCTGCAAGTCGAGGGTCTGGTATGAAACGGGTTGGTGATTCCGGGTGATGGAAAGCCCGTTATTTTACCAGAGGCAGATTCCCGAATTAGAATTGCCGATTCATCATCGCCCCACAGGAGAAGCGCTGCCATGCCCCGTTTTTTCGTTCCGCAGCCCTTGTCCGTCGGCGCCAGCGTGATCCTGCCCGAAGCCGTCGCTCATCATCTCCACGTAGTCCGCAGCGCGCCTGGCGACGCTCTCACCCTGTTCAACGGCGAAGGCGGCGAATACGCAGCCACCCTCACGACACTCGAGCGCCGGCGGGCGCAGGCCGAGGTCCAGGATTTTTCGCCGCGCGAAGCAGAACTGCCGTATGCGCTGACGCTGGCGCAAGCCCTACCCGAGGGCTCGAAGATGGACTGGATCATTGAGAAGGCGGTCGAGTTGGGTGCGGCCACGATCCAGCCGCTGGCGGCGCGGCGCTCGGTAGTGCGCCTGTCGACAGAGCGCGCCGAAAAGAAGCTCTCCCATTGGCAGGGCATCGTGGTCGCAGCTTCCGAGCAGTGCGGCCGCAACCGGCTGGCACGCGTGGCCGAGCCGGCCGCTTTCGCCGACTGGATCGTGGAGGGCGAGCCGCACATCCGCATCCTCTTGAGTCCGCGCGCAGGACAGTCGCTGGCCGAGTGGGCGCTCGGGCATCCGCCGCAGCCGCTCAGCCTTTTGATCGGCCCTGAAGGCGGTTTCACGGCAGAGGAAGAGCACATGGCGCTCGCGCAAGGCGTACTTGCGCTGTCCATGGGAACGCGCGTGCTGCGCACCGAGACCGCCGGGATGGTGGCGATCGCCGCCCTCAATGCTATCTGGGGACAATTTTGAAGCCGAATTCCATTCCCGCCGGGCATCGCGCCCCTGCGCCGCATATGTCCTTGCGGTGAAACCTCGCGCCCACTTGAGCGTCTATCGACATGAAGCCGTTCCGAGCAGGGTCACGCAAGCTTGCGGACAACATGCTGTGCGCTCCCGCAAGCAACCTGCCCCGATATTTCCACAAACGCTCTTAGGAGAATCATGATGGGATTACTGGATAGCGCGCTCGGCATGCTGGGCGGCGGACAGCAGGCAGCACAGGGCACGCAAGGGCGCCTGTTACAGGCGGCACTTTCCCTGCTGGCAGACACTGGCCAGGGCGGCGGGCTGCAGGGCCTGCACCAGCGTTTTCAGGAAGCGGGGCTGGACCACCTGATCGGCTCTTGGATTGGCACCGGCGAAAACCTTCCCATTTCACCAGAGCAAATCCGGCAAGTCATGGGCGACGGGCAACTGGAACAGGTTTCCGAGGAAACCGGCATGACTGAGAATGAAACCGCCGCGCACCTGAGCGACATGTTGCCTGGCCTAGTGGACAGGATCACACCCAACGGTTCCGTCCCCGAAGGCGGGCTTGGCGACGTCGGCACGCTTATGGCGAAGGTGCTCGGCCACGGCAGCTAGCGCTTCCCGCCATTTTCCATTGTCGCGGACCTGCGAATTCCGCGACAATGGGAAGCATGCAATGGCTGCGAAACCTCTTCCAATCCCGCAAACCGGAAATTCCCGAGTCTCTCTGGCAGGCCTGCCTGGCGCAACTGCCTTTCCTTGGCCGCCTGCCCCCTGAAGACTTGCAGCGCCTGAAGCAAGCCAGCGAAACCCTGTTGGCGAGAAAAAGCTTCATCGGCGCCGGCGGCCTCGAACTGAGCGACGAAATCGCCGTGCTGATTGCAGCGCAGGCCTGCCTACCGGTCCTGCACCTGACGCTCGACCTGTACCGCGACATGGCGGGCATCATCGTCTACCCTTCCGCCTTCATCATTCCCCAGACCGAAGTGGACGAGGCCGGCGTGGTACATGAATGGCGCGAGCCGGTATCTGGCGAAGCGGTGGATGCGGGCGGCGCCGTGGTCCTGTCCTGGGAAGACGCGGCCGAAGTCGATGCACCGGGCTATAACGTGGTCATCCACGAGTTTGTCCATAAGATCGACATGCTGGACGGCGTGCCCAACGGCTGTCCGCCTTTCCTTGCCGCCTATCACGCCGGCATCGACCGCAAGGCATGGCAAGCCACCTTCTCCGAGGCCTTCGCGGACTTCACGCGGCGCGTCGAGCAGCTCGAGGCGCTGCTGCCAGCGGATTTCGACGGCGAAGATCCCGATCATGCCGAACGCTACGACGCGCTCTTCGCGGATCTGCCGGTCGATCCCTATGCCGCCCGCAATCCTGCGGAATTCTTTGCGGTGGCTTCGGAAGCCTTTTTTGTGTGGCCGGAGCCGCTCGCCGAAGACTATCCCGCGGTGTACGACTTGCTCGAGCGCTATTACCGGCAAGACCCGCTCGCGGCCTGAGCCGTCTTTCAATCGGGAAAAATAGGCGAAAGCATTTATAATTCAAGGTTTTGCGGAGCTTTGGCGCACTGCGTGCAGCCGGTTCCCCACTTCCTCGATCAGGCAGCATGAAGGTATTTCGCGGACTTCCCAATGCCGCTTCGCGCGCGCCATGCGCGCTGACCATCGGCAACTTCGACGGTGTGCATCGCGGCCATCAGGCCTTGCTGGCGCACGCGCGCGAAGCGGCCGCAAGGCGCGGCATCGAAGCCGCCGTCATGACGTTCGAGCCGCATCCGCGCGAATTTTTCGCGCGCCAAGCCGGCGACCTTTCGAAAGCGCCGACGCGCATCGCCAGCCTGCGCGACAAGCTACAGGCACTGGCCAAGGCCGGCATCGACCGCGTCATCGTCGAGCATTTCAATGCGCATTTCGCCTCCATGTCGCCGCAGGATTTCGTCGAAAAGATCCTGGTGCAGGGCTTGCACGTCAAATGGCTGATGGTAGGCGCCGACTTCTGCTACGGCGCGAAACGCGCCGGCAGCGTCGCCACGCTGATCGAAGCCGGCAGGCAGTACGGCTTCGAGGTGGAAGTGATGCCGACCGTGCTGAATCAAGGCACCCGGATTTCCTCGTCCGCTGTGCGCGCCGCGCTGGCACAGAGCGATTTCGCGCTGGCCACGCAACTGCTTGGTCACCCCTACGCGATGTCCGGCCATGTCGTACATGGCAAGAAGCTGGGCCGCAGCATCGGTTTTCCCACCATGAACCTGCGCGTGACGCACAAGCGCCCGGCGCTCTCCGGCATCTTCGTGGTACAGGTCTATGGCCTGGCGGATCGGCCGCTACCGGGCGTGGCCAGCTTGGGCGTGCGGCCGACGGTGGACGACAGCGGCCGCGTGCTGCTGGAGACGCATGTCTTCGACTATGACCAGCAGGCCTACGGCAAGCTGATCCGGGTGGAATTCCTGAAAAAGCTGCGCGACGAGGAAAAATACGCCGACCTGGAGACGCTGACCGCCGCCATTGCCCGCGACAGCGAACAGGCG
>JAEWBA010000308.1 GCA_023391395.1 Pseudomonadota bacterium | reverse complement strand
GCACTAAATCAAACGATCGGCCGTCTATCCAAAAAGACTGTTGTGGCGAGAGCTAGCCAAGCTTACGGCCTTGACATTGGCACAAAAAACAATGCCAGATAGGCAGCGCAATGAGGAAAATACTAGGGAGAGAAAAGAATGCGATGGGATATGCACTGCCATCGCCGCGTATTGCGGAAAATCCTGGTCGGGGCGAGACGATTCGAACGTCCGACCACCTGATCCCAAATCAGGTGCGCTACCAGGCTGCGCTACGCCCCGAGGAAGACGCATCATACCGATGCGGCTCGCTTTGGTCAATTTAATGAGGCAGACTTCCGCAGGGCATTGTGCTGTCTGGACAAGGCGGAAACGGTGTTTCCATTGGCGAGGACGGCAATCTTCAGCGCCCTCGCACCGATGATGGATATTGATGGTTGCAACTCAGGCATTCACCCGATCTGCGATCCGGCGCGCCATCTGCTCCGCCACTTCCGCGCTCCTGGCTTCCACCATGACGCGAATCAGCGGCTCAGTGCCGGAGGCGCGGATCAATACCCGGCCTTCTTCGCCAAGTTCGGCTTCGACGATTTCCTTCTCGCTCAATAGCGCCGTATTTCTTTGCCAATCGAAACCGGGAGCGACCCGGACATTGATCAGGCTTTGCGGGTAAAGCTCGAGTTCTTCCGTGCATTTGGCCAGCGTTCCGCCGCAGCGCCTCAGCGCCGACAAGACCTGCAAGGCCGAGATGATGCCGTCGCCGGTGGTGTGCTTGTCGAGCATCAGCAGGTGCCCCGAACCTTCGCCGCCGACCAGCCAACCGCGCTCCTGCAGGACTTCCAAGACATAGCGGTCCCCCACCTTGGCGCGCGCAAAGCCGATGCCCATTTTCCGGAACGCCACTTCCAGCGCCATATTGGTCATCAGGGTACCGACCGCGCCCTGCACCGGCGCAGTGAGCATGCGGTCCTTGACCAAGATGTATAGGAGTTGGTCGCCGTTGTAGGCATGGCCTTCAGCGTCGACCATCACCAGGCGGTCGGCATCGCCGTCCAGCGCAATGCCTAAATCGGCGCCATGCTCCCGCACGGCCACCGATAAGGCTGAAGGCGCGGTCGCGCCGACGCCGTCATTGATATTCAAGCCATTGGGATGAGCACCGATCGCAATCACCTCGGCGCCGAGTTCATGAAATACGTTCGGTGCGATCTGATAGGCGGCACCGTGTGCGCAGTCCACTACCAGCTTCAGGCCGCGCAGGTCCAGCTCATTGGGAAAGGTGCTCTTGCAGAATTCGATATAGCGTCCCTGGGCGTCATCGAGGCGGCGCGCCTTGCCCAGCTTTTCCGAGGAAACGCAGGTCATTGGCTTGTCGATTTCCGCCTCGATCGCCGCTTCCACCTCATCGGGGAGCTTGCTGCCCTGCGCCGAGAAAAACTTGATGCCGTTGTCGTGATAGGGATTGTGGGAGGCGGAAATCACCACACCAGCCGACAGGCGCAGGGCACGCGTCAGGTAAGCAATCGCCGGGGTTGGCACCGGGCCGGCCATCATCACGTCCACGCCTGCTGCGGCAAATCCCGCTTCCAGTGCCGCTTCCAGCATGTAGCCGGAGATGCGGGTGTCCTTGCCAATCAATACCGTCGGGCGCCCCGAAGAGGATGCCTCCTCCTGTGCCAGCACCTTGCCGGCGGCATAACCGAGCTTCATGACGAAATCCGGCGTGATGGGCGCTTCACCGACGTGCCCGCGCACACCATCCGTGCCGAAATACTTGCGTGCCATTCTTCTTGTCCTTGTTGATGGATGAGGAGCTTATGAGGCGGCGTGCCAGACCTTGAGCGCATCCACGGTCTCCGCTACATCGTGCACCCGCACGATGCGCGCGCCGCGCGCAACCGCCATGAGAGCAGCCGCAAGACTGCCCGCCACGCGTTGGTCGACCGGTTTGCCGGTGACAGCCCCTATCATGCTCTTGCGCGACAGGCCGGCCAGCACAGGCAGGCCCAAAGCGTCGTGCAGCCGTTCCAGATTCTTTAACAGTTCGAGATTATGCACGAGCGTCTTGCCAAATCCAAAGCCCGGATCGATGCACAGACGCTCGCGCGCAACGCCTTCGCGCTCCAGCGCCTCCACCCGTTCACGCAGAAACTCGCCGACTTCCCGTACGACATCGTCGTATTGCGGGTCGAGCTGCATGGTTTCCGGTGTTTTCAGCATGTGCATGATACAAAGCGCGCTGTCCCACTCTTTGACCGCACTCAACGCACCCGGCGCGCGGAAGCCGTTGATATCGTTGATCATGTCGGCGCCGGCAGCAAGCGCCTCACGCATGACTTCCGGCTTGTAAGTGTCGATCGACAGGGGTTTGCCGCAATCGCGCAATGCATAGATCACCGGCATCACGCGCCGCAATTCCTCATCCAGCGGCAGGGTTTGCGCGCCAGGGCGGGTCGTTTCTCCTCCGATATCGATGATGTCCACACCCTCGCCTATCATCTGCTCGGCGCGCGACACGGCCAGCTCAAGAGAGGGATGACGCCCGCCATCGGAGAAAGAGTCCGGGGTCACGTTGAGAATGCCCATTATCAAGGGGCGAAATTGCGGCCCCGACATCGGAAAACGATAGCGGCCGCATTGGAGAAAGTCTTGCATGGGGATTTCGGTTGGCAAAATAAAAGAAGGGGCGAGGATCACTCCTCGCCCCTCAGTTTAACCGGCCCGAACCGGTTTCATTCCATGCAGGCGCTTAGGCAGGGGCCGGCGCGTTGGGGGACACGCCACCGGAAGCGCTGTCGCCCGGCGCTTTCCGCGCAGGCACGCCGGCCTTAGGCGGACGCGGCTGCTGGCCTTCCATGATGTCGTTGATCTGGTCAGCGTCCAGGGTTTCCCATTCCAGCAAGGCGTTTGCCATCACTTCGACCTTCTCGCGGTTTTCCTCCAGCAAGCGACGCGCCAGCGCATATTGCGTATCGAGGATGGAACGGATTTCCATATCGACCTTTTGCTGGGTTGCTTCGGAGACGGTCTTGGCGGTCATGCGCCCGAAGTAGGCATCCTGCTCGCTGTCTTCGTAGACCATGGTGCCCAGGGTTTCCGACATGCCGTAGCGCGTGACCATGGCGCGCGCCAGCTTGGTGGCACGCTCGAAGTCGTTGGAAGCGCCAGTGGACATCTGCCCCATGAAAATCTCTTCCGCAATACGTCCGCCGAACAGGATGGCGATCTCTTCGAGCATCTTGTCCTTGTACATGTTCACGCGGTCATGTTCCGGCAATTGCCAAGTCAGGCCGAGCGCGAAGCCGCGCGGCATGATGGTGACCTTGTGCACCGGGTCGGCCTTGGGCAAGAGCTTCGCCACCACGGCATGACCGGACTCGTGGAAGGCGGTATTGCGGCGCTCTTCCTCACGCATGACGGCGGACTTGCGCTCCGGACCCATGACGATCTTGTCCTTGGCATCCTCGAAATCCTGCATTTCGACCAGGCGCTTGTTGCGGCGCGCGGCGAACAAGGCGGCTTCGTTGACCAGGTTGGCCAGATCGGCGCCCGAGAAGCCGGGCGTGCCGCGTGCCAGGATGTCGGCCTTGACGTCGGGCGCGATCGGTACCTTGCGCATGTGCACGTACAGGATCTGCTCGCGGCCGCGGATGTCGGGCAGGCCCACCATCACCTGGCGGTCGAAGCGGCCCGGCCGCAGCAGGGCCTTGTCCAGCACGTCGGCGCGGTTGGTGGCGGCGATCACGATCACACCGGAGTTGGCTTCAAAGCCATCCATTTCTACCAGCAACTGGTTCAGCGTCTGCTCGCGTTCGTCATTGCCGCCGCCCATGCCGGCACCGCGATGACGACCGACCGCATCGATTTCATCGATGAAGATGATGCAGGGCGAATGTTTCTTGGCGTTTTCGAACATGTCGCGCACGCGCGAAGCGCCGACACCCACGAACATTTCGACGAAGTCGGAACCGGAAATCGTGAAGAACGGCACCTTCGCCTCGCCGGCGATGGCACGCGCCAAGAGAGTTTTACCGGTACCCGGCGGGCCGACCATCAGCACACCGCGCGGAATGCGGCCACCGAGTTTCTGGAACTTGGTCGGGTCGCGCAGGAAATCCACCAGCTCCTGCACTTCTTCCTTGGCTTCGTCGCA
>JAEWBA010000293.1 GCA_023391395.1 Pseudomonadota bacterium | reverse complement strand
AATCCGGGCCGCTCGCTACGCTTATCAAACTGAGCCAAGGCCGCCATAACTCTTTATCTTCAATGGCCATGCTGAAATCCCTCTCAGGCCTGACTTTCCTAGCCGGTCTCATGCTTGCTTCCTCGATCGAGGCAAGCCCTTTGCATGATGCCGTGCGCGATGACCAGCTTACGGTGGTACGCCAACTCCTTGCGGCACCGGACGGAGCCGCGATGCGCGAGGCACGCGACGACGAGGGCCGCACGCCTTTGCTGCTTGCGACCGAATTGAACCGGGTTGCCATCGCCCGTGCGCTGATCGAGTCCGGCGCCGATGTCAACGCCAAGGATGCCAAGCAGGACAGTCCTTACCTGCTGGCTGGCGCCAGCGGCCGGCTCGAGATCCTGAAGATGACTTTGGCGCATGGTGCCGATCTGCGCAGTACCAACCGCTATGGCGGCACGGCGCTGATTCCCGCCGCCGAGCGCGGGCATGTGGAGACGGTGCGCACGCTCATCGACGCCGGCGTCGATGTCGATCACGTCAATCGGCTTGGCTGGACTGCGCTGCTCGAAGCCATCCTGCTGTCCGACGGCGGACCGGCGCATCAGGAGATCGTCCGCCTGCTGATTGCCGCCGGGGCGAATGCCAATTTGCCGGACCGTGACGGCGTCACGCCGCTCCAGCATGCGGAACGGCGTGGCTACTCTGCCATTGCCACCATGCTGCGCGCCGCTGGTGCGCGTTGAAAAGGGGCTCTCAAACTTGCTGCTAAAGGAAATCCCATGTCGCTTAACCATGAACAATTGCTGCGCGAGGCAGTGCGTCTCGCCGAGGAAAATCTTCAGCGCGGCGGCCGGCCGTTCGGCGCCGTGCTGGCGGTCGATGGCGAAATCATTGCCACCGGCGTCAATGATATCGTGCACAGCCATGACCCGACCGCGCATGCCGAAATGGAAGCCTTGCGCGCCGCCGGCCGGCGTCTCGGGCGGCCGCAGTTACAGGGCAGCGAGGTGTTCGCCAGCGGGCATCCCTGCCCGATGTGCCTGGCCGCCATGACCATGGCTGGCGTGGATGCCGTCTACTACGCCTTCGACAATGCAGATGCGGCACCCTACGGCTTGTCGAGTGAGGCGTCCTACCAGGCCTTGCATTTGCCCTTGTCGCCGCCGCCTCTACCGCTCACGAAACTCGAGGTCGGCGTGAGCGCCGGCGAGGTGTATGGCAAGTGGCCTCGCAAAGCGAAATGAGGCTTGTTGGGTCTGAAGCACAAGGCGCCGTCGTCAAGCCAGAGCAAGGGGAGCGGTAGCGGTGATGGGAGCGCCTGGCGCAGGTGGTAACATCGGCGCTCTCACATTCTGCAGGAGAGCAGTGTGCACACGACCGTGCAAGCCAGACGTCCGAAGATCGGCATCGCGCTGGGCAGCGGCTCGGCGCGCGGTTGGGCCCACATCGGCGTAATCCGCGCGCTGGAACGCGCCGGCATCTCTCCCGACATCGTATGCGGCACTTCGATCGGCGCGCTGGTCGGCGCCGCCTATGCCGGCGGCCACCTCGACCGGCTGGAACCCTGGGTCAAGAGCCTGACCTGGCAATCGGTGATCGGCCTGCTGGACTTCAAGATGGGCGGCGGCCTGATCGAGGGGGGCAAACTGGTCGATTTCTTTCGCGCCCGCTTCGACGATCAGGGCATCGAAGCGCTGCCGAAAACCTTTGCCTGTGTCGCCACCGAATTGACCACAGGCCGCGAGGTTTGGCTGCGCGACGGTCCCGTCATCGATGCTGTGCGCGCCTCGATCGCCTTGCCGGGACTTTTCACGCCTCTGCAGCGCGAAGGGCGTCTGCTGATCGACGGCGGCCTGGTCAATCCGGTCCCGGTCTCGCTGTGCCGCGCCATGGGCGCGGACATCGTCATCGCAGTCGACTTGAACTGGGACCTGATCGGACGCCGTAAACGCAGCTCGGTCGAGATGCAGGCCCCGGCGCCATCGGCCGCCGCCAGCGGCGTCTTCGGTGCTATTGTCGCCAAGTTCCGCCCCGCTCCACGCGAGGCGGCGGGACGCAACAGCGACAAGCCTTCGATGCTGGATGTGCTTTCCACCAGCCTCAACATCATGCAGGTGCGCATCACCCACAGCCGCCTCGCCGGCGAGCCGGCAGACGCCATGATCCGCCCGCGCCTGTCGGACATTGCCGCCATGGATTACCACCGCGCGGCCATCGCCATTGCCGAGGGCGAGCGCGCAGCGGAACAGGCGCTGCCGATGATCGAGGACATGCTGCACTGAGCGCTTGATGTCGTGTTTCCCGCCTTCGCCTAGCTCGCGATGCGTCATTCCGAATAAATCGAAGAATCTCCAGCATCCAATGCAAGACTGTGCCCTCTCTTACGGTAGCCGCTATATCACGTGGGAATTTTCGCCCGCATCACCTTGATCTGGCCGCGGCTGGTTTTCTTTTCAAGGCGCTTCTTTTGCGAGCTGCGGGTCGGCTTCGTGGGCCTGCGTACAGGCGGTACAATGGCGACGCTCATCACTATTTCCTGTAGGCGTTGCAAGGCTTCTTCCTTGTTCTTTTCCTGGCTGCGGTGTCCTTGCGCCTTGATGATGACCACGCCGTCCCTGGTGATGCGTTGATCGCGCAAGCCCAGCAAGCGCTCCTTCAGATGGTCTGGCAGCGACGACGCGCGAATATCGAAGCGCAGGTGGATCGCACTGGACACCTTGTTGACGTTCTGCCCGCCTGCGCCCTGCGCGCGAATGGCGGTGAACTCGATTTCATTCTCGGATATGGTTGGCGTGTGAATGGTATTCATCCTGTGCAGTCTGGCAATAATGAAGCGAGAATGACTGAACACCACCGAAAATAACATTAGGTGATACCGGCTATGTGCTGTATGCTGCGCCCAGCACGTACATCAAGTTGTTGTCATTGTTGGTCTCATTTCCTGTCTTGCTCTTCCCCAGAGCCATTCCTGTTTGAATCCCTTCGGTTATATCTCTTGGTTTCCCGTGCTTTCCGGGCATAGCCCCATTTTTATATCAAGGAAATAACATGAGTACTCAAACTGGCGTAGTGAAATGGTTCAACGATTCCAAGGGCTTCGGCTTCATCACTCCCGATGGCGGCGGCGCCGATCTGTTCGCGCACTTTCAGGACATTCAGACCAGCGGCTTCAAGAGCCTGGCTGAAAACCAGCGCGTCTCCTTCGAGCGCGGCACCGGTCCCAAAGGCGAGAAAGCCACCAATATTCGCCCTCTCTGATCGTATTCGAGGCGCTGCCGAAGGACGGCGTTCCCTGTCGTTTCTGACGTCACATGGAATGACAAGGAATCCATGCGATCGCATGATCTGCTAAATTTCCCCCCTTGCCGGGATGCCTTGATAGGTAACTCGGAAACGGAAAAAAGACAATTCTTCCGGAGCTGCGGACACCGTGCAGATAGCACGGGTGTGCAGTCTCCATCAAGTCGG
>JAEWBA010000265.1 GCA_023391395.1 Pseudomonadota bacterium | reverse complement strand
TACGAGCCGTGACACTGGGCGCAGTAGGTCAGGAACAGGCGTTCTCCGATGGCCTGCGCCTGCGGGTCGGCGGCAACCGCCTTCAGGTCCTGCTGACGGTACTCAGCGAACAGCGGGCCGTATTCGGCATCAGCCTTCTTCAACTCTTCCTGATACTGACCGGTAGATTGCCAGCCAAGCTTGCCGGCGAAATTGCCCAGGCCGGGGTACAGGGCAAGATAAACCAGGGCGAACACGATGGTGATGTAGAACAGCCACATCCACCAGCGCGGCATGGGATTGTTCAGTTCCGTGATCTCGTCCCAGACATGGCCGGTGGTTTCCTGCTTGCCGTCCGGCGCGACCTTGATCTTGACCTTGGACTGCATCCACAGCAGCAAGGCGCAGCCACCGATGCCGAGCAAGGTGAGTACCGTGATGTACCCGTTCCAGAAGTTGCTGGTGAAATCAGCCATGACGCTCCTCCGTGCCGGCGGTATTCATCTCGTCGGCGAAGGGCAACTGGGCCGCTTCCGCGAAATCTTGCTTGCGCCGGCCGCTGTACGCCCACCAGATGATGCCGATGAAGCTGATGAAGCTGGCCACCGTGACGATGCTGCGCGCATCGAAAATCAGATTCTCGAATGTCATGTTTATCTCTTTGCCTTGATATGCGTCCCCAGGCCCTGCAGGTAGGCGATCAACGCATCCTGTTCGGTCTTGTTGGCCAGTTCCTCGGCCGACTTGGCGATTTCCTCGTCCGTGTAGGGATGGCCCAGCTGGCGCAGCGTGCGCATCTTCGGAGCCGCCTCCTGCGGATTGACCTTGTTCTTGGCCAGCCACGGATAGCCGGGCATGTTGGACTCCGGCACCACGTCGCGCGGGTTGTCGAGGTGCACACGGTGCCATTCATCGCTATAGCGGCCGCCCACGCGCGCCAGGTCCGGGCCGGTACGCTTGGAGCCCCACTGGAACGGGCGGTCATACACGAATTCACCGGCCACCGAGTAGTGGCCATAGCGTTCGGTCTCGGCACGGAAGGGACGGATCATCTGCGAATGGCAGTTGTAGCAGCCTTCGCGCACGTAGATATCGCGCCCGACCAGTTGCAGCGCCGAATAGGGCTTCAGGCCGGCCACCGGTTCGGTCGTCGATTTCTGGAAGAACAGCGGCACGATCTCGACCAGGCCGCCGATGCTTATCACCACCACCACCAGGCCGATCAACAGCCAGGGGTTCTTCTCGATCCACTCATGTGAAAATTTCATTACTTGCTCCGGAAATCAGGCGTGTGCCGCGAGGCTGGGAATGCGTGCATTCACCAGTTTGGGTTCGCGCATCGTCATGAAAGTGTTGTAGGCCATCATCAGCATGCCGCCGAGGTACAGCATGCCGCCGCTGAAGCGGATCACGTAGTACGGATAGGTGGCCTTGACGGATTCGACGAAGGTATAGGTCAGCGTGCCGTCCGCATTGACCGCGCGCCACATCAATCCCTGCATCACGCCGGCGATCCACATGGCGGCGATGTACAGCACGATGCCGATGGTGGCAACCCAGAAGTGCACCTCGATCAGGCGCTTGCTCCACATCTCGGTTTTGCCGACCAGGCGCGGCAGCAGGTAGTAGATCGAACCCATGGTGATGAAGCCCACCCAGCCGAGCGCACCGGCGTGCACGTGGCCGACGGTCCAGTCCGTGTAGTGCGACAGCGCATTGACGGTCTTGATCGACATCATCGGGCCTTCGAAGGTGGCCATGCCATAGAAGGACAGCGAGACGACCAGGAACTTCAGGATCGGGTCGTTGCGCAGCTTGTACCAGGCGCCCGACAGGGTCATCATGCCGTTGATCATGCCGCCCCAGGACGGGCCCAGCAGGATCAGCGAGAACACCATGCCGATCGACTGGGTCCAGTCGGGCAGCGCGGTGTAATGCAGGTGGTGCGGGCCCGCCCACATGTAGGTGAAGATCAGCGCCCAGAAGTGGACGATGGACAGGCGGTAGGAATATACCGGGCGCTCGGCCTGCTTCGGAATGAAGTAGTACATCATGCCGAGGAAGCCGGTGGTGAGCAGGAAGCCGACCGCGTTATGGCCATACCACCACTGGATCATCGCATCCTGCACACCGGCGTAGGCCGAATACGACTTGCCGATATCGACCGGCATCGCCGCGCTGTTGACGATATGCAGAAGGGCGATGGCCAGGATGTAGCCGCCGAAGAACCAGTTGGCGACGTAGATGTGGGACACCTTGCGCTTGAGCAGCGTACCGAAGAAGACGATCGCGTAAGCTACCCAGACCAGCGCGATCAGGACATCGATCGGCCACTCCAGCTCTGCATATTCCTTGCCCTGGGTCCAGCCCATCGGCAGCGTGATGACAGCAGCAACGATGACTGCCTGCCAACCCCAGAAGGTGAAGGCAGCCAGACGGTCGGAAAACAGGCGTACCTGGCAAGTACGCTGAACCACGTAATAGGAAGTCGCGAACAGACCGGAACAGCCGAAGGCAAAGATAACGGCGTTGGTGTGCAGCGGCCGCAGTCGCCCGTAGGTCAGCCAGGGTATGTCGAAATTCAGCGCCGGCCAGGCCAGTTGGGCGGCGATATACACCCCCACCAGCATGCCGACTACCCCCCACACTACGGTCGCAATCGCGAATTGCTTCACGACCTTGTAGTTGTAGTCAAGTGCCTTGTCCACGAACGATCTCCGAGAGCCATTAAACGATGGCAGGGAGGGTACGAGTTGCCACGTGAAAAAACCTTGACCTGAATCAAATTTGCCGGACTTGACGACAGGCACTCAAAGAGTGTGAGCAAAAGGGCATTCCGCTTTGCGCTTGCTACGCGAAAGCCTTTAGCAATCCTGAATGAATCAGGAAAATGACAGGCCTCTGAGTCTGGCTGCGCCCCAGGGTGAAATCGCAGTGACCAGCAGCACCCCGAGCCAGAGATTGCCGCTGCTCGGATCGTAAGCTTCGAGCAATACCGCCCAGTCCTTGTGCATTACCAGGCGACCGAGAATGAATTCGAAAGCCACCGTCATCAACAGCCAACACGCGCCAATCATGAGAAAGTGACGCGCCGGCCGTGCGCCGAACCAGGGCATCACCAGCCAGCTTGCGAAAAAGACCAGCAAAGCCAACAGCACACCGCTCAAGGGCAGCGCCAACGAAGCGCCGAATTGCGGGATGAGGATCTTTTCGCGCAAAAAGCCATTGGCGATCGCCAGTAGCAGAATGACAAACCAGATGACTATGGCCTTCAGCGCAATGTTCATTGCCCTCGGCTTGCCGGCCTTTCAGTTTTCTCGGATGGGGATGCACCGACGCGTGCCGTCTCGGGTTTGTCGTCATCCTGCAGGATACGCAGGCCCGGGCCCACCAGATCGTCGAACTGTCCGCTGTCGGAAGCGCGGAAGAACACCCAGATCGCCAGGAATACCACCGCCACGCTGAGCGGCACCAGAAGATAAAGAGATTCCATAAGCGTTTGTACCTTTCAAGCCGTCTGCTCGGCGATGCGCACCTTGGTAGCGGCACCTGTCTTGCGCGCCGTCTGGATGCGGCGCAGGCGCAAGGCATTGAGCACCACTGCCGCCGAACTGAGCGACATGCCGACGCTGGCGAGCCAGGGGTTGATCCAGCCCAGCGCCGCCGCCGGAATCGCAGTCACATTGTAGAGCATCGCCCAGAACAGATTCTGGCGCACTACCGACATGGTCATGGCTGCGGTCTTGGCCGTTTCCCATACCGAGGACAGTCGTCCCGAGAGCAGCACCGTATCGGCGTGGGCCTGTGCCAGCGCGGCACCGCTGCCCATGGCAAAGGAAACATCGGCGGCGCGCATGACGGCGGCATCGTTGATGCCGTCGCCGGCCATCGCCACCATCGCGCCGCTAGCCTGCAGGCCTTGCACGAACTCCACCTTTTGCTCCGGCAGACGATCCCCATACGCCGCCTCGATACCCAATTGGGCGGCAATCCGCTGCGTCACTGCCTGCTGGTCACCGCTCAGCAGAACCACGATCTTGCCCGCCTCACGGAAACGGTCCACGACGTCTTTGGCATCCGGGCGCAGCGCATCGACCAGGTCGAATCGCGCCAGCCATCCGGCCGCGCTGCCGAGATATACGGGGCTCGAGCCCGGAGCGCCGGTCCCTGGCGACGGGCAATGCGTGAGCTGTTCGACGAAGGCGGCATTGCCCAAGCGGTAAGCCACGCCGTCGACAAGGCCTTCCAGCCCCTGGCCAGAGTGATATCGCACTTCCGTTGCAGGCGCATTCGGCGTGCCCGCCTTGAAAGCCGCATCCAGGATGGCAAGGGCCAGCGGATGTGCGCTGGTCAATTCCAGGGCTGCGGCAATGCGCAGACACTGTTTCGTATCGCCCGCGGCAAAGGTTTCGATATGCTCCACACCAGGCTTGCCGACGGTGAGCGTGCCGGTCTTGTCGAACACGACATGGGTGGCGCGATGCAGGGTCTCGAGAACATGCGGCTGCACCACCAGCACGCCACGCCGCAGCAAGCGGTCGGTCGCCGCTGCCAATGCAGTCGGTGTGGCCAGCGACAATGCGCAGGGACAGGAAACCACCAGCACCGCGATCGCGATCGGCCAGGCGCGCGCCGGATCGGTCATCTGCCACCAGGCGAACACAAGCACTGCAAACAGCAGCAGCCCGGCGACAAACCAGGCCGCCACCTTGTCTGCCCATAGCGAGAGTTGCGGTTTTGCCTGCCCTGCCCGTTCGATCAGTTTGAGCAAGGCCGACAGCGTGCTCTCGCGGGCCGGCTTCAGAACGCGTGCCAGCACCATCTGGGTCGCGTTGACCGCGCCACCGGGCACGGTGTCGCCGGCGACTCTGCGCACCGGCAGGCTCTCGCCGCTCAACAGGGACAAATCGATGGCGGTATGGCCTTCCAGGATCACGCAGTCGGCGGCAATCGCTTCGCCCGGCTTGACAAGAATGACATCGCCTTCGCGCAGCTGCGCCGCCGGCACCTGCTCCGTATCGCGATTATCGGGATAGCCCGGCACACGCTGGGCCGAAGCGGGCAAGGCATGTTGCAGGCTCTCCAGTGCGGAAGCCGCCTTGCGCCGCGCCATCAATTCCAGATGGCGACTGCATAGCAGTAGGAAGATGAACATCGTGACAGAGTCGAAGTACACCTCGCCCTCGCCCCGCCAGGTCGCCACCGTGCTGCCAATGAAGGCAGCGGCAATGCCGAGTGCGACCGGCACGTCCATGCCCAGCATGCGGCTCTTCAGGTTGGCCCAGGCGCCGCGGAAGAAAGGCAGGGCCGAGTAGAACACCGCCGGGACCGTCAGCAGCAGGCTGGCCCAGCGCATCAGCGCGTCCATGTCGGCTTCCATGGTGCCGTCGCTGGCGATGTAGGCCGGCACGGCATACATCATCACCTGCATCATCGACAAGCCGGCCACGAAGGTCTGCCGGAACAGCGCCTTGCCGGCACGGCGCAATTGCTCGCCGTGGCGCACCGCATTGAAGGGATAAGCGACATAGCCGACTTCGCGCACCGCCTTCAGGATGTCGCTTGGCTTGCAGTTCGATTGCTGCCAGCGCACCTGGAGCCGCTCGGTGGCGACATTCAGGTCGGCCGCTTCCAGACCCGGCACCCGCGCCAGGCGACGTTCGATCAGCCAGACGCAGGCGGCGCAACGTATCCCTTCCACGGAAAAGGTCGCGGTGCAGAGCTCGCCTTCGGCCGCCGCCGTTTCGGCAAACTCACTAATCACCTCGGGCGCGTCGTACAAGGCAAGTTCCGCCGGCACCAGCTTTTGCCGGTCGGCGCTAGGAGAGAAATCGCTGCGCGTACGATAGTAATCGCTCAAGCCGTTGGCGACGATGGTGCTCGCCACCGCCTCGCAGCCCGGGCAACACATGGCGCGCGCGATGCCATCGATCTCGACCGACCACTGGGCGTCGGATGGCAAGGGCAGGCCGCAATGGAAACAGCCCGCTGCCCCGCTGGACGGAGGCAGCGCCTTGAGGTTCGCGCCGGCCATGATGCTCATCGGTGCACCGCCGGCGTGATGCAAAAGGCATCCAGCCAGCCGGGTCCCATGCCGTCGGCGGCGCGAACCAGACCGAGCACGCCGAAAGCCAGCACGATCAAACCGGCCGCCACACGTACCGCGCGGCGTCGCGTCCAAACTTGCAGGCGACTGCCAAGCATGCCCATGGTCAGGAGCACGGGCAAGGTGCCGACCCCGAAAGCCAGCATGACCATCGCGCCGGAAACGGCGGAACCGCTCAGCATCGCGGTCAGCAGCACACTGTAGACCATGCCGCACGGCACCCAGCCCCAGAGCGCACCCAGCGCCAGGGCTTTGATCGGGCTGTCCATGGGAAGAAGAGGACGAATCAGGGGTTGCACGCGCCGCCATACCACTTGCCCGACTGTTTCCAGCCGCGCCAGTCCCCGCCAGGCATCCATCAGATACAAGCCGAGTGCGACCAGCATGAGATTCGCCAGCCAGTAGCCGCCGATCTGCAGCGAAGACATGAAAGACAAAGTTGCCGCGCCCTGCGCAATCCCGCCGGCGATGGCGCCGGCTACTGCATAGCTGGCAATGCGGCCGGCATTGTAGGCCACGACCCGCAAGGCATCGTCGGCGATCGCGCCGGCAGCCAGTGTACCGGCACCACCCACTACCGCCACCGGAAAAGGCTTGCGTGCCTTGCTTGGCCCGCCGGCTGCGGACAGCGCGCCAACGATGCCGCCGCACATGCCGACGCAGTGCACGCCGCCCAAAAGGCCGATCATGACGACGGGGATCAGGTTCAAACCATCCATGCCTGCAATTCTAGATGGTCTTGGAGTAGCGCATGGATTGCGCCTTCGGTTCCTGGCGGCTGCCGAGATAACGGTCGAACACCATGCAGATATTGCGAATCAGGAGACGTCCCTTGGGTGTCACGGTCAGCCACTCGGAGTCGATCTCGATCAGGCCATCCTCCTCGAAGGCGCGCAGGCTTTCCAGTTCGGCAGCGAAATACTCGGCAAAGTTGACCGGATAAGCCAGCTCCAGCGAAGCGATCGACAGCTCGAAATTGCACATCAACATTTGGATGACGATGCGCCGCAAGAGATCGTCGGTGTTCAGCTTGGCGCCGCGCGTGATCGGCAGCTCGCCCTGCTCGATGCGCTCGTAATACGCCTCCAGTGTCTTTTCATTCTGGCTATAGGTCGCGCCCACAGCGCTGATTGCCGAGACGCCGCACGACACCATTTCCGCTTCGGCATGCGTGGAATAGCCCTGGAAATTGCGATGCAGTCGCCCCTGGCGCTGCGCCACGGCGAGGTCGTCCTCGGGTTTGGCGAAGTGGTCCATGCCAATATAGACATAACCCGCGTCGGCCAGTCGACGGATGCAAAGCGAAAGCATGTCCAGCTTGACTTCTGCGCTCGGCAAGTCTTCTTCGGCGATGCGACGCTGCGGCTTGAACAGATGGGGCAGATGAGCGTAGTTATAGATCGAGATGCGGTCCGGATCGGCTGCGATCACCTTGCGCAGCGTCGCTTCCATGCTGTCCAGGTTCTGCTTCGGCAGGCCGTAAATCAAATCGATGCTGACCGAGTGGAATCCGGCTTCGCGCGCCGCCCGGATC
>JAEWBA010000238.1 GCA_023391395.1 Pseudomonadota bacterium | reverse complement strand
TGCGTGCGTCGGTCAAGGAAGACCTCGCACGCGAATGGGCCGGCGGCGGCGAACCTCCCTCGCGCGCCGGGCAGTTCGGCGCCTGGCTGAGCAATATGCTGATTGGCTCGCTGGTTGACTTGGTGGTTTCGCCGGTCGGCCTGGCCTTTGTGCTGGAGGGCTACAGTCCGCGTGAGTCCGGCGCCGCAGCCGGCGCTTCCGCCGGGCAGCCGCGCGATTCCGAACGGGAAGTGTCCTACGCCGCCCGCTGGGTATCGCCCTCCCGGTATGCCGTACAAATCCGCAGCAATGGCGAACCGGTGTCCACGCTTTGGCTGCATCGTTATGGTGTGTTCGAGTGGAAGCTTGCGCGCATCGAGGCGGAAGACTCACGCGAATCTCAGGGCCGTCCTTGAGGATGCGTCTGCCGCCGGCGCCGTCCAGCTTGCGCTTGGCGGTCGGATTCGGGCGTTTCGTCGCATGTCTCTCGTAGCGGGGCGCGCGGCTTGATAGATTGCCTTCTTTGTCACAAGCGAGGAGGCATCTATCATGCTCACCCCAACCATCATGCTGATCCTGATGACGGCGCCCTATCTGGCGGCGTGCATCCTCAACCGGCTGGCCAGGCGCTCATTCGACATGGCCAGTGCGGCTGCCGTCGGCCTGGGTGTCGTCTTTGTCTTTACCGGTATCGGCCATTTCGTCCAAACCCTTCCCATGGCGCAGATGCTGCCTCACTGGGTGCCGCAGCGCATCCTGCTGGTCCATGCGACCGGATGGTTGGAATTTGCGATCGCGGCCGGTTTGTTCCTGCCGCACTACAGGCGACAAGCCGCCGCACTGGCGATCGCCGTGCTTGTGCTGTTCTTCCCGGTGAATATCTATGCCGCCTTCCAGCACGTGCCCATGGGTGGTCATGCATGGGGGCCGGTGTATCTCCTGATCCGCGCACCCCTGCAAGCCGTCATGGTGGCCTGGGCATACTGGTTTGTGTTGAAGCCAAGAGCGCGCCGCCCCCGGCTTCACGGCGCGCCCTGTCCCGGTGCCTGAGCGCATGCGCGAAGTCTCCCCACCGACATCTCCATGCGGTATATTTCTCGAAAAAACTAAAAATAAAATGGGGGAGACAAATGGGAGATGGGGAAAATGGCACCCGCGGCATTCTGGTCCGTGAATGGGGCGCACAGCATGCCGTCGACGGGCGCGACGACATTCTCTTACAGCTTGGCGCGGCGGATCTGGCGTACTATGTCGAGGCCAAGCTGGGTGTGGATGCCTGCGGTCGGTTTCTCAACCTGCGCCTGAGCGCGGAAGCGGCCAAGGTTTGGGCGCCCGCCTGCGACACGCTGCAACTGAGCCGGATGCTGCAACTGGATACCGTCACCAAGCCGCACGATTTGATCCGCGAAATTCTGGTAGCAATGCTGATGGGGCCGGTGGCCTTCGAATTCCCCAGCGCAGAGGAACTGTTGTCCGCGATACGGATACGCCGCAATATCGTGCTGGCTTCCCGCAACACCATGCTGGCCTTCCACACCAGCATGGCGGAGCGGCCGGAAGATTGCTGGCGCTACGATCAGGAATACGGCTTCGTCATTCGTCCCGGCGCTTCGCTGATCGCCGCCCTCACCAAAGCCACGCAACCCGCCGCCTCGGGGCCCTTGTACACCTTCTCCTGCTATCGCGCCTCGGAGTACATCATGGTACTTGGCATTGCCCAGGAGCTGGAGCGATGCAATCAGCTCTTGCTGCGCGAGCTGGAAGGCCTGTGGACGCGCCGCCCGATCCGTTCGGGACAATTCCACGATGTCTTCCTGCGCGAGCAGGGTTCGATGGAAGCGCCGCTGCCGCCGCGTTATTTCGTGCCCGGCGACCGTACTTGGTTCCGCAATCCCGACGAGGCTTCCGCCGAAGCTTCGGGCTTCGAGGGGTCCTGGGTGATATACCTGGGCGGCGGCTTGTTTACCAACTTCTGGAAACGCGACCAGCCGTATACGCTCGAGCAGAAATGCCTTGAGATTTACCACTGGCGGCATGGGCTGTATCACGACGACCAGGGCGAAGCATGCATCGACGAGGATAAGGTCGCGTTCCGCGTGCAAGCCTCGCTCAGTAACGCAGATGAGATGGCGCGCATCCTGGCAATGATGCAGCGCTACCGCGAGCCGCGCGGCGTCTATACCGATGCCGGCGGCTGTCTCGATACCACGCGGGAATTCGCGCGCTGGGTGCGCCCCGAGACGACGGACATGGTGCTGCCGGCCTATTGAACACAAGGCCGACCGGCACCAGGGGTCCGATTAGGCCATCTCGATCGCCACCGCCGTCGCTTCGCCACCGCCGATACACAGGGTCGCCACCCCGCGCTTGGCGCCGGTCTTCTTCAGGGCGCCCAGCAGTGTGACGATGATGCGCGCACCTGAGGCGCCGATCGGGTGACCCAGGGCGCAAGCGCCGCCGTGGATATTCACCTTCTCGTGCGGAATTCCGTGCTCCTTCATCGCCGCCATCGGCACCGCGGCAAAGGCTTCGTTGATTTCGAACAGATCGACTTCGGGCGTGCTCCAGCCGGTCTTCTTGTACAGCTTCTCGATCGCGCCGACCGGCGCCGTGGTGAACCATTCGGGCGCCTGCGAATGGCGCGCGTGCGCCACGATTTTCGCGATCGGCGTGCAGCCCAGCTTCTTCGCGGTCGATACGCGCATCAACACCAGTGCCGCAGCGCCGTCGGCATTGGCGGAAGAGGCGGCCGCCGTAATCGTGCCGTTCTGCCTGAATGCCGGCTTCAGGGAAGGAATCTTGTCGGCATTGATCTTGCCGGGCCGCTCGTCCTTGTCGATCAAGACATCGCCGCCCTTGGCCGCGACCGTGACCGGCGCGATCTCCCATTGGAAGGAGCCATCACCGGTCGCTGCCTGGGAGCGCTTGACCGATGCGATGGCAAAGGCATCCTGTTCTTCACGTGTGAACTTGTATTTCGCAGCGCAATCCTCGCCGAAGGTGCCCATGGCGCGCGCTGCGCCATTCTCGTCCTTGGCATAAGCGTCTTCCAGGCCATCCAGCATCATGTGGTCGTACATCATGGCGTGGCCGATGCGGTAACCACCGCGCGCCTTTGGGAGCAGGTAGGGTGCATTGGTCATCGATTCCATGCCGCCGGCCACCACGATGTCGCTGCTGCCGGCGAGGATTGCATCGTGACCGTCCATGACCGCCTGCATGCCCGAACCGCATACCTTGGACACTGTCACTGCGCCGGTGGAGACCGGCAGTCCTGCCTTGATGGCCGCCTGGCGCGCCGGTGCCTGGCCCTGGCAGGCCATCAGCACATTGCCCATGATGAGGTCCTGCACCAGCTCCGGTTCCAATCCGGCGCGCTCGATGGCGGCGCGAATGGCGGCCGCACCCAGCACGTTGGCGGAAAGCGGGGAGAAATCGCCCTGGAAGGCGGCCAACGGCGTGCGGGCGGCGCCCACGATTACGATGGGATCGTTCATATCAGTGTCCTTTCAGGTGGTAGTGCGTGTGAACGGGTGAAATCTGCCGGCATGGTCGCTATGCGATCCCATGGGCGCGCAAGGGTCTTCCAAGATCCATGAGGGAAAGCTGCTGCCGCGAACTCGTTCGGGCAGGTCGATGCCGAAATCCTCGTTACTGAATGGCAGCTGGCGCAACAGGTTGGCGAGATATCGATGCAAGGCCGCGCCGCCGGCCACAACCAGCGCTCCAAGCAGAATAAGCAGGGCAAACATTTCGACTCCTTTCATTTTCGCACAGTCGTGCTAAATTGGGTTAAAAAAATGCCCCGGCGGACTTGCGGATTCTTAGCCGAGGTAATCGAAGCTGCGGTACGTCGATATCAGGCGCGCATAGGCCCGGCGCATGCGCTGTTCCGCCTTGTCGTCGTAAAGAAAGCGCGCATCGTGCATCAGGCCCACGATCAGGCAGTAAATCTCGAATACCAGTTGTTCCGGATCGGTGTCTGGCCGCAGATGGCCCGCTTCCAGAGCCTGCAGCACCGTCTTGCGCAAGCCTGCCCGCCATTGCCGCACGCCTTGGTGCAGGCGTTCACGCAAGGAGCCCTCCACATCGTCGAACTCGAAGGCGCCTGCGGTATATAGGCAAGCGGTGCCGGGCTCGGTGGCACAAGCACGCCGGATCCAATTCTCGACGATGGCGTTCAGGCGCGGCAAGCCGCGTGGCTGGGCCAACGCAGCCTGGAATACCTGCGCCGTGAAGCGGCGGTCGAATTCATCCAGCACTGCCTGCTGTAGCGCTTCCAGCGAGCCGACCCGCGAAAATACACCACTCTTGCTCAGGCCCAGGCGCTTCGCCACTTCTCCAAGCGACAGCTTGCCTATGCCTTCTTCGGCCGCCATTTGCAGCGCGGCATCGACGATGGCGGCGTAGGTCAATTCGCTTTTGCTGGCGGTCGTATCCATGGCTTCAATTTAGCACGGGTGTGCGAAATATGCAAAGTACTTTTTTGAGCGAGTTAGGGAGCCAGCCCTGGCCTCGCCAGCCAGTGTGATTGTCATGGCGGGGGAGGCCGCTGATGAGATAACCATACCTTGGCAATGTGGAACCGGTCGCGCGGGCCGGGCCGAAAAATGTACGCTACTGTAGCGCCGCTTGCCTTCAGCTAACAAGCTCATCGCTCATGGTCGGCGCAAAATTAGGAGAATCAGTGCAAGCAGCGCGAACACAGCGCCGGCATGGAAGGTCGCATCGGCGCCGAGGCGGTCCCACAAGAGGCCGGCCAGAACGCTGGCTATCAGCATGGCCAGGCCGCTGCCCAGGTTGAACAGGCCGAAGGCCGTGCCGCGCAACTGCGGAGGTGCGGCATCCGCCACCATTGCCGAAAGCAAGCCTTGCGTCGCTGCCATGTGCAGGCCCCAGAGC
>JAEWBA010000171.1 GCA_023391395.1 Pseudomonadota bacterium | reverse complement strand
CGATCGGCCTGAAGGCGATGCGCGCCCTGCAGGAACTGAACCCCTTGCCGACTACGGCGAGCAATGCGCAGATCCTGTTCCTGGTGCTGAACGCCTCGTCCTAGACGCTGCTGCCGGTATCGATCTTCATGTATCGCGCGCAGCAAGGTGCAAGCGATCCGACGCTGGTATTCCTGCCGATTCTGATCGCCACCACGGCCTCGACCCTGGCCGGTTTTCTCTCGGTCGCACTGGTGCAGAGACTGAAGCTGGGCGACCCAGTGGTGCTGGCATGGCTGGGCGGCGCGGCGCTGATCCTGGGCACGCTGATGGCAACGCTGGCGGGATTGTCCTCGGCCGCACTGGCGGCAGCCTCATCCCTGGTCGGTAACCTGGTGCTGTTCGGGATGATCCTGCTGTTTCTCGTGGCAGGCGCATGGCGCCGGGTGCCTGTGTATGAGAGTTTTGTCGACGGCGCGAAGGAAGGCTTCGAGGTGGCCAGGAACCTCTTGCCTTACCTGGTGGCCATGCTGTGCGCGGTCGGCGTGCTGCGCGCTTCCGGCGCCCTGGATGCGGCCTTGAATGGCTTGCGCTACCTGGTCGATGCCGGCGGCTGGGACAACCGCTTCGTCGATGCCTTGCCCACCGCCCTGGTCAAGCCTTTTTCGGGCAGCGCGGCGCGCGCCATGCTGATCGAAACCATGAGTGCGAAAGGCGTGGACAGTTTCCCGGCGTTGGTGGCGGCCACCGTGCAAGGCAGTACCGAAACCACTTTCTATGTATTGGCGGTGTACTTCGGCGCGGTCGGCATCCAGCGTGCGCGTCACGCGGTCGGCTGCGCGCTGCTGGCGGATCTGGCCGGGGTGCTGGCGTCGATCGCCGTGTGCTACTGGTTCTTCGGCTAGAAGACCGGGAACACGGGAGAAGCCGACCATGCCGCGCCGGCCTCCCTCTTCAGGCGGTCAATGCGCCGGCCGCTTCATCTGGCACGAAGTCGGCTGCGTCGCCACGTAAGTATCGATCTTTTGCTCGGTCTTCCAGCCGTAGCCGGTGTTTTCCTGATCGTACTTGACATCCTTGCCGTTGACCTTGCTCCAGGTCGCGATATAAATCGGCTGCTGCAGTTGATGATCCTCCTTGCGCATCATGATTTCGCCGTTCAGGCTGTCGGCCTTCATTCCTTCCATGGCGAACGCGACCTTGATCGGGTCCACCGACTTCGCTTCCTTGATTGCCTTGGACAGCATCAGGATGCCGTTATAGGTGGGCGAAAGATAGAAGTCCTCGTTGTACTTCTTCTTGAAAGCTTCGACCACTTCCTTGCTGGCGGCGCCCGGCACATTGGAGTGCCAGTTCGTCACCAGCTTCACGTGGCCCGCGCCAGCCGCGCCCACCGTTGTCGGCGTGCCGGAACCGTTGGCGTAGAGCGTGTAGAGGCCGACATTCAGGCTGGCATCGCGAGCAGCCTTGATGAGCAGGGACAGGTCCGCGCCCCAGTTGCCGGTGACCACGGTATCCGCGCCGGACGCCTTGATCTTGGCGATGTAGGGTGCGAAATCCTTGACCTGTCCGATCGGATGCAAGTCGTCGCCGACGACCTGCACATCCGGACGCTTGCGCTTCAGGTAATCCTTAGTGGCGCGCGCGACCTGATGGCCGAAGGCATAGTTCTGGCCGATGATGTAGACCTTCTTGATATTCGGGTCCTTGGCCATGTAGGCAGTCATCGCTTCCAGCTTCATGTCGGTATTGGCGTCGAAGCGGAAATGCCAGAAGCTGCATTTGCTGTTGGTCATGTCCGGATCGACCGCGGCATGATTGAGGTAGACGATTTCCTTGCCCGGGTTGCGTTCGTTGTGCTTATTAATGGCATCCAGAAGCGCCAGCGCGGCACCTGAGCCATTGCCTTGCGCGATATAGCGGTAGCCCTGGTCGATCACCGATTTCAGCACGATCAGGCTTTCCTGCGGGCTGGCCTTGTTGTCGAAGCCAACCACTTCGATCGTGTGTTCGCCCGCCCATTTGTTACGGTTCGACATGTCCGCCGAAAGCTGCCAACTGCGCAGCAGATTTTGCCCGACCGGCGCAAACGGCCCGGACAGCGGATCGATAAAGGCGATCTTCACGGTGTCGGCCAGGGCGGCATTCGCGCCCATGGCGAGCGCCGCGGCGAGTGCCAGTGCGTGGGGGCGAAATGATTTTCGGTGCATGTGTCTCTCCTTCTCGTTCAAGGATGATAGAAATCGGATTGCTGCTGTTGTTCTTGTGGGGGTATTTTTCAATCTGAAATGCCTACAGGATCTCGAGGTCCTTGGCGACGCGCCGCAGCCCACCGCCGGCGACGATGCCGCCATCTACGCTGAGCTCGGCGCCGGTGATGTAGCTCGCCTCGTCGCTCGCCAGGAACAGCACGGCATCGGCCACTTCGCGCGCGTCGCCGATACGGTCTTGCGGTATCACTGGCGTGAAGCCCTCGACGCGCTCGCGCACCCGCTCGGTCATCGCCGACCACACCATGCCGGGATGGACTGAGTTGACGCGGATATTCCAGTCGGCGAATTCCATTGCCGCCGATTTGGTCATGCCGCGCACTGCCCATTTCGACGCCGCATAGGCAGCGGAAAAATAACCGGTCATTCCGGCGGCCGAGGAAATATTGACGATGGCCCCACCGCCGCTCTCGCGCAGCAGCGCGCCGCCATGCTTGAGCCCGAGGAAGACGCCGGTCTGGTTGACGGCAATGGTCTTGTCCCATTCCGCCAAGGTGCAATCGGCGAAGGTGCGCTGGATGCTGACGCCGGCATTGTTGACGAGAACGTCGAGGCGGCCGAATTTATTCTTGACGGCTGCCAGCGCTTGCATCCAGGCCGCCTCATCGGCGACGTCCAGCGTGAGCGACAGTACGCGGGCACCGCTTGCGCGCACTGCCTGCGCTGTCTTGTCCAGCGCGGCCTCATCAATATCGGCCAGCACCACGCCGAAGGCCCTCTGTTCGGCAAAGCGCATTGCCTGCGCGGCACCGAGGCCATTGGCGCCACCGGTGATAAGCACGATCTTGCCTGCGAACCTGGATGAATGACTCATTCTTGCCTCCTGTGGGAAATGCGCCGCCCCGGCTTCAATTCTTTTGTGGAGTGCCGCGCTGGCCGAACAGCACCTTGCGCGCGGACTCGTCCAGCGGACCGCTATGCCGCAACTCCTTGCCGACATCCATTCCGCGCTTGACCGCCGGCCGGCTCTTGAGCGCCTCATGCCAGCGCCGCACATTGGGCAAGTCCGCCAGCGATTGCCCGAAGCGCTTGTAGGGCACCAGCCAAGGCCAAGCGGCGATGTCGGCGATGGAGTAGTCCCCTGCCAGGAATTCGCGGTCCGCCAGGCGGCATTCCATCACATCGAGCAGACGCCTGTATTCATTGCCGTAACGCTTGAGCGCGTATTCCATCGGCTCCGGTGCGTAATTGACGAAGTGGCTGAGCTGCCCGGCCATCGGACCGAGGCCGCCGACCTGCCAGTACAGCCATTGCAGCACTTCGTAGCGGCCGCGCACGTCGGGGGGCATGAAGCGGCCGCTCTTCTCGGCCAGGTATTGCAGGATGGCGCCGGATTCGAACAGCGACATTTCACCGCTGCCGATAGCATCATGATCGACGATCGCCGGCATCCGGTTGTTCGGACTGATCGCCAGGAATTCGGGTGTAAATTGCTCGCCCTTGCCGATATTCACCGGCTTCAGCTCGTAGGGAAGCCCGCATTCCTCCAGCATGATGGAAATCTTCCAGCCATTGGGTGTCGGCCAGTAATACAAGTCGATCATCGTGCTCCTCTGCCCGTGCTGATTCCAGCCATGCGCGCTTACGCCTGGCGCCGCAATTCGTCTTCGACGAATTCCATGCGGTCCTTGCCCCAGAACAGCTCCTTGCCGACGAAGATGCTGGGCACGCCAAACACGCCGCGCTCCAGGCCGTGATTGGTGCTGTCCATCAGCGCCAGGCGGATTGCCTCGCTTTCGCTGAGCGCTTCGAATT
>JAEWBA010000045.1 GCA_023391395.1 Pseudomonadota bacterium | reverse complement strand
CCCTTGCCAGGCGACGGTAATCAGATATTCGCCACTTCCCAGACTTTCGACGCAACCGCGCCCGCCAATCATTGCGCCGATCTGGCTGCCATCCTGTTTTAGCTCGGCAGCGCCCTTGATGGTCTCGCTCCACTCACACAGATCCTGTTTATGGCGGGACGAGTCGCTGGTACAGGTCGCTCCAGTACCGAGAGGTGAGCTGGTACCCGTCACATAACTGCCTGCCGCATTGCGATTGGCGGTGATGCGGCTGGCCATGTCCTCCAGCAAGATAAGCGCTTGTGTGCGCTGATAGGATTCCATCTCGGCCAGCTGAAGGCGCGACTGCAAGCCCGCCAGACCCATCAGTCCGAAAGTCAAAATGACAATCGTGACCAAGACCTCGATCATCGAGACGCCCGATTGCTTGGTCTGTATGGGAGAAAGGCGCATGATTACCACTTGTTCAGCGGCGTCTTTACGCCTTCATTGTTGAGCGTCAGCTCTCCATCCGCTGCCTGCGACCCCTTGCCGGTGAACTTGATGGTGAAAGAGGGAACGGTGCCGGAACCCGGCGTAATGTCATACTCATAAACGGCGGCAACGTCGGCCGGAGGGCTGTAACCACTACTTTCTAATGCTGATTTGTTCGCATATTCGCGGTTGGCCAGGAAATATTGTTGCTGACGTCCGGCGATATCCAGCATCTGTGCCTGAGCGGCAGCGCGTTTTCCCTTGACGACAGATTTTTGATAGGACGGAATTGCAACTGCAGCAAGAATTGCAATCACTACAACGACTATCATGAGCTCGACCAAAGTGAAGGCCTGATACCTTTTTTTTGCACGCGCTAAATACATTTTCGTCCTGAGGGCTTTATGTGGGATAGGAAGCGGTACTGTACGGAATCATAGGACGCTGTGTCCACTGCACAATATTTAGCCGACGATTGGCAGATTTGAGGGAACAGGCGGTACGCGCAGTTGCGCGAGCGGCTCTCGAAGTGAGGAGATCGGGATACTTGCTTCAGTGGAGGTAAAGAGAGTCGGCCAAAAACCAAAGCTCAGAAGCCGCGTCATATCGTTATCCGAGTCGTTTGGCAGCAATCCCGTGGGCTTCGGCGACAGCGGCATAGGTGGCCCGTAGTCGGGTGTTTTGCCGGCACTGCCCTTGTCCCGAAACAGCGTCCTCTTCTGGAGCCAGTCATGACAGCTACCCGTATCGAACGCGACACCTTCGGTCCCATCGAAGTCCCCGATGAACGCCTGTGGGGCGCGCAGACGCAGCGTTCCCTGCATCACTTCCGGATTTCCACCGAGCACATGCCGGAAGAGCTGATTGTCGCCCTGGCGATGGTCAAGCTGGCGTCGGCGCGCACCAATGCCGCACTGGGGAGGTTGGACGGGGCCAAGGCTGACGCCATCGTGCGCGCGGCCGAAGAAGTAATTGCGGGTTTGCACCGCGATGAGTTCCGGCTCTCTGTGTGGCAGACCGGCTCGGGCACGCAGACCAACATGAACATGAACGAGGTGTTGGCCAACCGTGCTTCACAGCTCCTGAGCGGGCCGGTTGGCGAGGGGCGGCTGGTGCATCCGAACGACGAGGTCAATTTCGGCCAGTCGTCCAACGACATCTTTCCGACCGCGATGCATGTGGCGGCGGCAATCGGGGTTGCCAAGCGGCTGCTGCACGCACTGCGCGACCTGCGCGCGACGCTGGAAAAGAAGGCGCAGGCCTTTGCCGACATTGTCAAGATCGGACGCACGCATCTGCAGGATGCGACGCCGCTGACGCTGGGGCAGGAGTTTTCCGGCTATGTGGCGCAGCTGCAGTACGCCGAGACCGTCATCTCGGCATCTCTGCCGTCCCTGTGCGAGCTGGCCGTGGGCGGTACGGCGGTCGGTACCGGGCTGAATACGCATCCGGAGTTCGCCGATCGTGTGGCATCCCAGCTTGCGCACGACACCGGCCTGCCGTTCAAGAGCGCTGCCAACAAGTTCGCTGCCCTGGCGGGACACGAACCTCTGGTCGCGGCGCATGGCGCGCTGAAGACCCTGGCGGCGGCGCTGATGAAACTCGCCAATGATGTGCGCTGGATGGCGTCGGGGCCGCGCTCCGGCCTTGGCGAGATCACCATTCCCGAAAACGAGCCGGGCAGCTCGATCATGCCGGGCAAGGTGAATCCGACGCAATGCGAGGCACTGACGATGCTGTGCTGCCAGGTATTCGGCAACGACGTCGCCATCAATTTCGGCGGCGCTTCCGGCAACTTCGAGCTCAACGTTTTCAAGCCGCTGATTGCGCATAATTTCCTGCAAAGCGTGCGACTCCTGGCCGACGGCATGAAAAGCTTCGACGAGCATTGTGCGCGGGGCATCGAAGCCAATCGGGAACGCATCACCGCGCTGATGGAAAACTCGCTGATGCTCGTAACGGCACTAGCTCCGCACATCGGCTATGACCGCGCGGCGCAGATTGCGAAAAAGGCGCACCAGGAAGGCACCACGCTGCGCGAGGCAGCATTGGCCCTGGGCCATGTGAGCGCCGAAGATTTCGAGCGCTGGGTGCGGCCGCAGGAAATGACGCGGCCAAAATAAAGCCGCATGCGATGCGGGCATGCGGCGATCAAAAGAACAAGGAGGAAGGGGGAGTGCAATCCGGTGTCGCTGGGCAGGGCATGCGCAAGTGCGCAGCCCTGCACCGATCTATCGACACCTTCAAGAGCGGATGAACCTATCCGGTGACCTGTTTACCGTGGCGTGCCGCGGCGCAGCAGGTTGACGATGGCAAGCAAAATGATGGCGCCGAGGAAGGAGACCAGTAGCGATGAGATGCTGAAGTCATTCTGGTTGATGGTGCCGGTGCCGAACAGCGGTGCCAGCAGCCAGCCGCCGAGCAGGGCGCCGATGATGCCGACAATGATGTTCAGGAACAGGCCCTGCTGTGCATCGGTGCGCATGACCAGGCTGGCCAGCCAACCGAGAATACCACCCACGACGATCCAGATAATAAAGTTCATAGCAACCTCCAAAGTATGTTGATAGACAGGACACGTTGATAGACAGGGCTACAAATGTTTTGGTTCATGTCCGGCATTGCCGATGAAGCGATGAACCGGACTGCCGGAATGTGGCGGTGCTTCACTCATTTCCTCTCCTTGCTCCGTCATGTCCTGGAACATGAAAATGCGCTTGGGCAAATAAAGCCTGTTTCCTGACGCCGCTGCGCATTTCATAAAGCAAGGTGCAATTCCTGTGCCTGTCATGTGCCCTGCCAAACAAGGCCCTGGGCTCCTTCAGCTGTTAGCTTTTGTAAATGTTTCATTTCCGCTTGCAATCGCTACATGGGCGTGCCAAGACTTTCTTGCAGACATAAGAGCAGGGAGGTCCGCCTTCAGTGCGACATCAAGACCGGGGTCGTCATGGCTTCGAAGACCATGCGCGTGACGCCGCCCAGCAGGATCTCCCGGAAGCGCGAATGGCCATAGCCACCCATGACGATCAGATCGCAATCACGTTCGTTGGCCAGTGCGACCAGGGCGTGGCCGATGTCGCGATCGGTATGGCGCTGCATGATGTTGACCTTGACACCGTGGCGCGCCAGAAACGCGGAGATTTCCTCGGCAGGCGCGCCGTCCCGCGCAAGGGGCGGGACCTGAGGCTGGGATTCGGGATTGAAGATGACGACATCGATGGTGTGCGCGCGCTGCAGCAGCGGCATGGCGGCGCTGACGGTGCGTGTTGCCGCAATGCTGGCGTCCCAGGCGAGAAGCACGTGCCGGCCGATGTTCTCATGCTGGCCGGCATAGGGCACCAGCAGGACGGGACGACCCGAATGCATGACCACGTATTGCGGAAAGTCGGCCATGACCACGGGAGAGCTTTCTTCGGGATCGTTCTGGCCGATGACGACCAGATCGCAGTATCGGGCCTGCAGGCAGATGCCGCCGCCGGCCTCATCGTCGATCAATCGCGTCTCGAAGGATGTGATCCCGAGCTTGCGCGCCACCGTTTCGAATTCCCGGAGGCCGCGCTCGGCGCGCTCGCGCAGAAAATCGAGGTGGGCCTGAAAATGCGGATCGAGCTGGCCCAGGCGCGCGCCGCGATGCAGATAGCGCGAGGCGCCGGTCGCGGCAATGCCGATCAGGTGGGCGCTGGCTGTCATGGCCACGGCAGCGGCCAGCTTGATGCGCTCGCTGGCATGCCGGGATTCATCCACGTGCACCAGGATGGTTTTGTAGGACATGGCGGGATGGCGATGAAACGGTGGATGATTCCTGGGAGCTAGGTGTTCCGGGTGGCTGCGACCTTGTCGAACGGCATGGCAAACCTTATGCCACGGGCCGCCAGCGCCGACGAAAACGCTTCACTCTCCTTACTGAAATGACCTCTAGCACGATAGGCCGAAGAGGGGAGTGCAAGGTCCGGGCCGGCCTGCGCTTTGATTTGGCTCAAACATCTCCAGGCTCTCTGCTGCGACCGACGCGTCCGTCCCTGAAGCGCATGGCTTGAATCCGTCTCTTCCTTACCTACAATACGGTTTCTCCATCGTT
>JAEWBA010000375.1 GCA_023391395.1 Pseudomonadota bacterium | reverse complement strand
GAGAATCCGGTTTAGGAAAAAGAATTTCCAGTCAGGTATTGAGAACCCGCAAGCTTTGCATATCATTCAAATATACGGTGCTACGGGCACGTTTTATTGGCTACACTTGGTTTGATCCGCAAATCGTCCCGCGGCATTGCGGGTCAGCACAGATTCTATTCGAGAAAACAGCGCATGCGCTGATTGAAGCCTACCGAGTCCTCCGAAGCACATGACTACCGCCATCTACACCCACCTCGATTGCATGTCCCATGAAATGGGCGCCTGGCATCCGGAGTGCCCGGAGCGACTGCAAGCCATCGAAGACCAGATGATCGCCAGCCGCATCGACGGTCTGCTGGAGCACCGCGAGGCGCCGCAAGCGGACCTGGCGGCCATTGCCCGCGTGCATACACCGGAAGCCATCGCCCGCGTGCGCGACAACGCTGAGCGGGCCGAACAGCATGGCGGCTACTACCCGCTGGATGCCGATACCCTGCTCAACGTCCATAGCTGGAAAGCGGCGTTGCGCGCCGCCGGCGCTGCCGTCGCCGCCACCGATGCGGTGATCGCCGGCGAACTGGACAATGCCTTCTGCGCCATCCGCCCTCCCGGCCATCATGCGCGACCCTCCGAGCCCATGGGATTCTGCCTGTTCGGCAATGTCGCGATTGCCGCGCGGCATGCGCTGGAAGCGCACGGGCTGCAGCGCGTTGCCATCGTCGATTTCGATGTTCATCACGGCAACGGCACCGAGGAAACCTTCATGGACGATCCGCGTGTGCTGATGGTGAGTTTCTTCCAGCATCCCTTCTATCCCTACAGCGGTACCGGCCAGCATGGCCCCAATATGGTCAATGTGCCGGTGCCCGCCTATACCAAGGGCAGCGAAATCCGCGCGGTGGTCATGGAGCAATGGCTGCCGGCCCTGCATGCGCATCGGCCCGAGATGATTTTCATTTCGGCCGGTTTTGATGCGCACCGCGAAGACGAGCTCGGCCAGCTCGGCCTGGTCGAAGCGGATTACGCCTGGATCACCCAGCAGGTCAAGGATGTGGCCCGCGAGCACGCGCGCGGGCGCATCGTCAGTTGCCTGGAAGGCGGCTACAACCTCTCGGCGCTCGGGCGCAGCGTAGTGGCGCATCTGAAGGTGTTGGCCGACCTCGAATGAGATAGGCCATTGCCGTCCAGCCCGAGTCATTCCGGGGAGCACAGCGACGGGAAGGCTTCATCTGCGCTCCCCGCGGTTCTAATTACGGCAGCAGGTAGAATGGCGACTTGATTCGACTCAGTCCCCGATCCTGCTTCGCATGTCCATACAATGGTTCCCCGGTCACATGAACGCCGCCCGCAAGAAGGCGGCGGAGTCCATGGAAAAGACCGACCTCGTCATCGAAGTGCTGGATGCGCGCTTGCCGCAAGCCAGTTCCAATCCGATGATCGAGCAACTGCGCCGCCATCGCCAGCGCCCCTGCCTGAAAATCCTCAACAAGGCCGACCTTGCCGATCCGGCCGCCACCAAGGCCTGGCTGGAGTATTACAACCGCCAAAAGGATGTGAACGCGGTTGCGCTATCCTGCAAAAAGCCGGCCGATGTGGCCAAAGTGCCGGGCCTCGCGCTGAAACTGGCGCCGCATCGCGGTACCGCGCTGAAGCCCTTACGCATGATGATCATGGGCATCCCCAACGTCGGCAAATCCACGCTCATGAATGCGCTGCTGAAAAAGCGCGTGGCGGCGGTGGGCGACGAGCCGGCCGTCACCAAGACCCAGCAGCGGCTTTACCTCGGCAACAACATGGTATTGATCGATACACCCGGCATGTTATGGCCGAAGATCGAGCATCCCACCGACGGCCTGATGCTGGCGGCGAGTCACGCGGTGGGCGTCAATGCGGTGATCGAGGAAGAAGTGGCGACCTTTCTGGCAGAGCAATTGCTGGCCCGCTATCCGCAATTGCTGAGCGCGCGCTATGGCTTTTCGACGGAGGACATGGATGGTGTCGCCGTGATTGAAGGCGTGGCCAAGCGCCGTGCCTTCCGCCTGAAGGGCGGCGACCTCGATTTCGAAAAGGCGGCGCACACCCTGCTGCAGGATTACCGCAGCGGCGCGCTGGGCCGCATCAGCCTGGAGACACCGGAAAGCCGGGTGGCCCTGCTGGCCAGCTATCAGCCGCCGCCCTCGCTGGGCGAGGCGCCAGAAACCGAAGAGGAGAGCGACGATGACTACTGAAACGCCTTATGTACTGCGCGCGCTGGCGGATGGCGTGCTGACCCTGACCCTGAATCGCGGCGAGCGCTTCAATCCGCTCTCGGAAGAGATGCTGACGGCGCTGCAGGCGGAGCTCGATGCGGCCAGGAAGGACGAGTCGGTCCGCGTCATCGTGCTGGCCGCCACCGGCAAGGCCTTCTGCGCTGGCCACGATTTGAAGCAGATGCGCGCCTGTCCGTCCGAGGAGTACTACAAGACGCTGTTCAACCAGTGCAGCAAGCTGATGCTGACGGTCCAGCAATTGCCGCAACCGGTGATCGCGCGCGTGCAGGGCATCGCCACCGCCGCCGGCTGCCAACTGGTCGCGATGTGCGACTTGGCGGTCGCGTCCAGCGAAGCGAAGTTCGCGGTATCGGGCGTCAATTACGGCCTGTTCTGTTCCACTCCCTCGGTCGCGCTGTCGCGCAACATCTCGCGCAAACAGGCGATGGAAATGCTTTTGACCGGCGAATTCATCGACGCCGCCACGGCGAAGGAGCGCGGCCTGGTCAACCGCGTGGTGCCGCCTGAACAGCTCGACGATGAAATCGCCAAACTCACTGCCAGCATCCTCGCCAAGCCCGCCGTCGCAGTCGCCATGGGTAAGCAGTTGTTCTACAAACAGCTCGAAATGGGGATAGCGGCAGCCTACCAGTTGGCCGGCCAGACCATGGCCTGCAACATGATGGACGAGGCGGCGCTGGAAGGCGTGCAGGCGTTTATCGAGAAGCGGGCGCCGGCTTGGAAGGCATGACAAACCCAATCAGCTCTTTACTGCTATTGAGAAAATATGCGTTCCGGTCCGCGGCAAATTCTGGAAGGCGCCATAGCGATAGCGACCGGCGTGGTGGCCGGATACCTGGCTAATTCTCCAAGTTGGCTGACGGGTGGCCGTATGTGGTTGCCGGACCAAACATTCTTTGAGATATTCGAGGCACTGGCGCCAATTGTTCATGATTGGCCCAGGAGTGTTGATTGGGAAATCGCTGCAACCGCATTGATTTCTGCTATTCCATCTATTGTCGTAGTGGCCCTAGTGGTTGGCCTAGCATGGAAGTACATTCGGTATCCACGGCTGCTGATGTATTCCATACTTGCCTGGCCGATCTATTTCTGGTTTACGAACATGCTATTGGGACTCTATTGGAGGTATGTTGAGAACCACCTCAACTATTCTCCGGTGCTCTCAAGTGCCCATGAGTGGAGGTTCGGGCTTGAGATGGTGATAATACTCTTCAAGTCTTCGATCCTATTCCTATTGATCTTTTTTGTGCATTTTGCGGTAATACGATTCGGTGCGCGTCATGCTTCCGATCGTAAAGACACAATCGACAACGCGACGACGCATTCTGCCTAATGCGACATATCGGCCGGTCGTGGCCGCATTTCTCGATCGTTGGCCTGCTTCGGATAAAGTAGCGCTCTCATAACAAGGGGAGGAGCGCCGATGCATATCCGTTATTCCAAGATTGTCATGGTATTGAGTCTGGCTGCGTTCGCCTTGCTTATTACCTTCAACAACATCGTCGATTACGGCTCCAACTTCGCCTTCGTACAGCATGTGCTGACGATGGACACGACATTTTCCGGGAATCGGCTAATGTCGCGCGCAATCGACACGCCGACCGTCTGGCACGCCGCTTATTGGCTCATCATCGCCGGCGAAGGGGCGACCGGTGTGTGCCTGCTACTGGGCGCGATCACCATGCTGAAGGAACGCAGTGCTTCCGCTGCACGCTTCGAGGCTGCAAAAAAATGGGCCGTGATCGGCGGCACACTTGGCTTCCTGGTCTGGTTCTTCGGCTTCATGGTGGTGGGCGGCGAATGGTTCCTGATGTGGCAATCAGAAACCTGGAACGGTCAGGACGCGGCCTTTCGGTTCTACATGGCGATTCTCGGTGTGCTGATCTATGT
>JAEWBA010000363.1 GCA_023391395.1 Pseudomonadota bacterium | reverse complement strand
GCGCAGGACCCAGTGCTGCATGCGCAGGAAGCCGCTCTCAACCAGGAAGCAATCGACCGCCAGCTGTTTGGCGCGCCTGTCTATTTTTACCGCGATGAACCCTTCTGGGGTCAGGATCGCCTCGACTTGCTGGCGGAGGCGATCGAGAGCCGACGTGCGGCGATCCCGCTGCCACGGCTCACGCTGGAGGCATAGCGCAGATCAGGCCTCCGGGCAACGGAAGCCGTTGGGTTCATCGTCCTGAAAGTAGCGTTTCGTGTTCAGGTGAACAGCCGGGCTCGCCAGCAAGTCCGGCAAGGGCCACCAGCGCAGTTCGGCATGCTGCGCATCGGCCCTGGGCAACTGCGCCTCCGCCAGCTCGCATTGATAGCCGATCACGACGTAGTGCGTGCCCAGGCCGGCGATGCCCAAAGCATTGTCTTCATACAGATGCTCGTACACACCGAGCAGCCTACCCGCTATCACTTCCACGCCCAACTCGACGCGGGCAATGCGCGCCAGTGCCTCGCGGAGGCGCTCATCCTTGCGTATCCGCCCGCCCGGCACGAACCAGCAGCCTTGCGCCGGCCGGTTGCGGCGCAGTCCCAGCAAGACTTCGCCCTGGGCATTGCGCACGACGAGATCGATCGACACCAAGGGCGTGGCGGCGATGACGCGTCTGAAATCGTCCTTGTCCAGCTCCATCTCTCCTGCCTCTTTCTTATCCCGCCCGCGCCCAGGTGCAGGCAACAATCAGGATTATTCCAGAGACAGGCTGGACTGCAACGACCCCGCTCAATGTCCTTGCGTGCGTGCGTCCACGTCGATGGCGCCGTAGCGCGCCATGATCTCGGCCGCGCGCGCGGAGGCGTCCTCGTCGGCCGTTTCCACGGTCAGCAGGATGGTGGCCCTTTGCTCCGGCCGGGCATAGTCCGAGTCGTAGGTATGACCATCGTCACGCGGCTGGTTTGGAACGAGCCGGCCGCTGCGCCGCTGCGGAATGGCGTTGCCCACGGTGAAATTTCCCTGCACCGGGCCGGCTTCGTCTTCCTTGGACACAAGCTGCACGTCGGCCTCGTCGAAGCCGGAGCGCAGAAGCATCTCGCGAGCCTGCTGCGCCCTGGAAAGCCGGTCGTAGACTCGGATCACGGTATTTGCCATGGCTGTTCTCCTCTAGGAAAAACTTCTGACCATGGCGCAGCGGTTTGGTGCCGGTCAGCGCGGCGCGAAGCCCATTTCCTCCAGCCGCAGCAGGATCTCGGTGCGGCGCTCGCGCTTGATATCCTGCCAGTGGCGATCCTCGATCGCACCGATCAAGGCATACAAGGCATTCAGGCTGGTACCGGGCAGGGCGGCCTTGAGCCGCGCATAGACCTCGAAGGGATCGCTGGCTCTGAGCTGGGCGACCGTGATGATGCCCACGGTAGACAACATCGCTTCACTCTTGGGGCCCAGCCCCTTGAGGTCCGCGAGTTTCGGCTCCGCAATCACAGTGGCATGGTTTTTCATGAGGATGTCCGATCGTATTGCCTCGCTCCGAAGGCGATCAGGCTGCCTGCACCGCAAACATCGCAATCACCACGAGCGCCATGATGCCAGTGGACAGCCAGCCCAGCACTTTCAGCCGGGGCGTGATGGTCAACCCGCCCATGATATCGGGGCGCGCCGCCATCAGCATCATGAGCGCCATGATGGGTACCGAGATGACGCCATTGATGACCGCGCTCCAGTAAAGCGCCTTGATCGGATCGATCGGCGCGAAGCTGAGCTCTACGCCTGCAAGCGTCGAGATGGCGATGATCGCGTAAAAGCGCGGCGCCCTCCTCAAATCATGCTCGAGGCTGTTATCCCAGCCGAAGGCGTCGGATATGGCGTAGGCGGCCGAACCGGCCAGCACGGGAATGGCCAGCAATCCCGTCCCGATGATGCCCATGCTGAACAGCATGAATGCAAATTCCCCGGCCAGCGGACGCAGGGCAAGGGCGGCCTGGGCCGAGGTCTGGATATCGGTGATGCCGTGTGCGTAGAGCGTCACCGCCGTCGTGACGATGATGAAGAAGGCCACCAGGTTCGAGAAGCCCATACCGACAAAGGTATCGATTTTGATCCTCATGAGATCGGCGTGCGCCAGCAGCGGCGCTTCCTTGAGCGGCAGGGCGTGCGGATCGGCACGCAGCTCCTCGACTTCCTGCGATGCCTGCCAGAAGAACATGTAGGGGCTGATGGTGGTGCCGAACACCGCGACCACGGTCGTGATATAGGCCGCACTCCAGGACAGGTGCGGCAGCAAGGTCCCGGCCAACACCTGCGTCCAAGGGACGCGCACCACGAAAACCGTGGCGACATAGGCCAACAGCGCCAGCGTCAGCCATTTCAGGACGCGCACGTAACGGCGGTAGGGAATGAATACCTGCAACAGGACCGAAACGATACCGAAACCCGCCGCATAGACATGGGCCGGGCCGTCGACGATCAGCGTCATCGCCTCGCCCATCGCGGCCAGATCGGCGGCGATGTTGATCGTGTTTGCGAGAAGCAACAAGGCGACAGCGCAATACAGCAGCCACGCGGGATAGTGACGCCGGATAGTGCTGGCGAGGCCATGTCCCGTCACCCGTCCGATCCTGGCGCTGACGATCTGGATACCCGCCATTAAGGGAAAAGTCAGCAGTATCGTCCATAACAGGCCGAAGCCGAACTGCGCACCGGCCTGGGAATAGGTCGCGATCCCGCTGGGATCGTCATCCGCGGCGCCGGTGATGAGCCCGGGCCCGAGCCGCGGCAGCCACGCCGCGCTCTCCTTTTTCACGGCTTTGTCGGAGGCGGCAGGTGTATCGGACATGGATCGGCACCGGCTTCAAGGAGAATTACCCGATGTCAGGATAGTCGGTGATGCAAAAGGCAGTCTTGCGCAATCCCCGACTGCGCATGAGGCGATCATGAAATGTCCCGGTGCGCACCATGCCAGAAGCGGCGATGCAGAGAGGGCCGAGACCGATGGCTGCGCTCATGCCGGTTTGCCCGTCTGCACGTCGATGTGGTACAGCGCCCATGGGCAGAGGGGGAAGCGCTGGTTCAGCGGCTTGACCGCCAGCTCAGGAAACCGGTCGGCATCATAGACTGCCCACAGCGGCCCGAGCCCGCCCAGCGGCATGGGCTCGCCATCGAGGTGGGTGGCGACGATGAAGCGCAGGCGCAGCGCGTCGGCGACCGGGATCACCGGCGCGTAGCCGTCCACCGCACGCATCGCCAGCTTGCCGCCCTGGCCCGTCACGCCGGCCGCCTTCAGCACGTCGGCCAGCAAGGGACCCGCGAGCTTGTGCGGCTTGTTGTCGTACTCCAGCGTGGGCTGGATGCGCACGGAGGGCAGCGCCGCGAGCGCGGCGAAGTCGAACGCGTGCGCTGCGGTGAACGACAGCTTCTGCTTGCCCATCATCTGGTCGCGCACCGGGTCGAACGGTCCGCGGTTGGCGCGCACGCCGCTGCCCGTCACGGTCAGCAGCGCCGGCCCTTTCAGGCGGCGGGCGCGGTGGCCCTGCGCGAACGCAGGCGTGACGGCCGCGGCGACGCCGGCGGCC
>JAEWBA010000349.1 GCA_023391395.1 Pseudomonadota bacterium | reverse complement strand
GTGGGTGAGCGGCCACCGCGCTGGCGCAAAGCCAAGAAAAAACCCCGCGGCTTTCGCCTGCGGGGTTGGGCTTTACGGCTTGGACTATTTCTTCGGCTGTTCTGGCTACTTGCCGCTGCTCCTGTTTTCGGCCGGCTTGGATTTGTCGCTGGCGGCCGTCGTCGCCTTGCCGTCCTTGCTGGCTTGCGCCTTGGTGTCCTTCCCGGCTTGCGCCTTTGTGTCCGCCTTGCCATCCTTGGCCATTGCCGGCGCATTCGGCTTGCTCTGGCCATTGACGGTCAGACCGGCTTGCGACAGCTTGGTGGAATTTTTGTCTCCAATGCCCTGAACGCGCTGTTCAAAATCGGCCCAATCCTTGAATTGGCCCTTCTTGCGTTCTTCCACGATCTTTTTCGAAAGCACTGGGCCGATCCCCTTGACTCCGTCCAGAGCGGCCTGGTCAGCCTTGTTCACATCGACTTGCGCGAACGCGATACCCATGGTCGCAATCAACGCTGCCACGGCAAGCAATAGTTTCTTGAACATGATGTTCTCTCCACGAAAGTTGAAAGACAGGGCCGACACTTCCCGCCCTGCCGTATTCAACGGAGAGAGACTCAAACGGTTGACATATTGCCATCTGTTCACACCGCCGCGCTTACTGCCCGCTGCCGAAGAGCTCTTCGTGGGTGACGGTTGCCGTTCCCAGTTTGCCGACCACAATGCCGCCGGCACGGTTTGCCAGCGATACCGCATCGGGCAGGGACATGCCGGCACCGAGCATGGTCGCCAGCGTCGCGATCACCGTATCGCCGGCGCCGGAGACGTCATACACCTCGCGCGCCATGGTTGGGATGTGCAGTACCTGCTGCGCCGTATAAAGCGTCATCCCTTCTTCCGAGCGCGTCAGCAGCAAGGCTTCCAGGTCCAGCGTGGCGCGCAATTGCTGCACCTTGGCGGTCAGTTCTTCTTCATTCTTCCAGTTGCCGATGATATGCCTGAGCTCGGCCTTGTTGGGAGTGAGGATGGAAGCACCACGGTAAGGCGAAAAATCGTCGCCCTTGGGATCGACCAGTACGCGTTTCCCCAATGCCTTGGCGGCGGCAATCATATCGGCGACATTGACCAGACTGCCCTTGGCGTAATCGGAGAGCACGACGATATCGTATTCGGGCAACAGCGCATTGAATTGCGTGAGCTTGTCGCGCAACACGGCATCCGTCGGCGGGCTTTCGAAATCGATGCGCAGCAATTGCTGCTGGCGGCCGATGACGCGCAATTTCACGATGGTGGAAATGGCGCGATCGCGATTCAGATAACCATTGATGCGCAAGTCGTTGAGCAGGGCTTGCACCGCATCGCCGGCCTCATCCTGCCCGACCACGCCCAGCAGGCCGGTGTGGGCGCCGAGGGCGACCGCGTTGCGGGCCACATTGGCGGCACCGCCCAGTCTTTCCTCGCGCCGTTCGACGCGCACCACCGGCACCGGCGCCTCCGGCGAGATGCGGCTGACTTCGCCGAACCAATAGCGATCCAGCATCACGTCGCCGACGACGAGAATGCGCGGAGTGATTTGCGGATTGGGCATGGCGGCGCTCATGATCTGGTCAGTACCGAACGGCCGATCCCATGGTATTCGAAGCCGACGTCGGCCATGACTTCCGGTTCGAACAGGTTACGGCCGTCGAATATGATCGCGGCCTTGAGCAGGGACTTCACGCGCTCGAAATCAGGGCTGCGGAAAGTCTTCCATTCCGTGACGATGGCCAGTGCATCGGCATCCTGCAAGGCTTCCATCGGACTGTCGCTGAAACGGATGCGCTCAAGGGCGTCCGGTTGCGCAGCGAAATCGAGTGCGAGGACGCGCTTGGCTTCGGCCATTGCCACCGGATCATATACGGCGACACTGGCGCCGGCATCGAGCAGTTGCCCCAGCAGCACTCGCGAAGGCGCCTCGCGCATATCGTCGGTATTGGGCTTGAAGGCGAGACCCCATATGGCGAAATGCCGGCCCGACAAGTCCTCGCCGAAACGCGCCAAGATCTTGCGTCCCAGCACCTGCTTCTGGTGCAGGTTGACCTCCTCGACGGCGCGCAGAATCAACAGGTCCTGATCGTGGTCGCGCGCGGTACGCTCCAGCGCCTGCACATCCTTCGGAAAACAGGAGCCGCCATAACCGCAGCCGGCATACAGGAAGCTGTAACCGATGCGCGGATCGGAACCGATGCCGTGGCGCACTGCCTCGATGTCGGCGCCGACCTTGTCGGCAAGATTAGCCAATTCGTTCATGAAGGAAATGCGCGTGGCCAGCATGGCGTTGGCCGCGTATTTCGTGAATTCCGCCGAGCGCACGTCCATCCAGAAGGTGCGTTCATGATTGCGGTTGAAGGGCGTGTAAAGCTGGCGCATGAGTGCGCGCGCACGCTCTCCTTCGGGCGTGGCGTCGCAACCGATCACGATGCGGTCCGGCCGCATGAAATCTTCGACTGCCGCCCCCTCCTTGAGGAATTCGGGATTGGACACTACCGAGTAGATGGCGTCGCTGCCGCGCTTATCCAGTTCGGCCCGGATGACGGCGCTTACCTTGTCGGCCGTGCCCACCGGGACCGTCGATTTGTCGACGATCACCTTGAAGCCATTCATGTACTTGCCGATATTGCGCGCGGCAGCCAGCACGTATTGCAGGTCGGCCGAGCCATCCTCATCGGGGGGCGTACCGACGGCGATGAACTGCACTTCGCCGTGGGCGACGCTGGCAGCCACATCGGTGGAGAAGGTGAGACGGCCGGCGGCACGGTTGCGCTCCACGATCTCACTCAAACCGGGTTCGTGGATCGGAATGCCGCCGCTGTTGAGGATGTCGATCTTGGTGCGGTCCAGGTCCAGGCAGAACACATCATTGCCCAGTTCGGCCAAACATGCGCCTGTAACAAGGCCGACGTAGCCGGTGCCGATAATCGTGATTTTCATAGGTGTCGTTCATGCGCGCAGGAAGCGCGCCGTTCAAGTCATGACATTCAGTTCTTCGGTACGGCGCGGCGGATAACTTTCCCACTGGCCGCAACCTGGGCATTGCCAATAGAACTGCCGCGCCTTGAAGCCGCAATGACTGCACTGGTAGCGCGCCAGTTTCTGCGTATAGCCGTGCACCAGACCGCGCACCATGGACAGTTCCGGCCAGGCTTCCGGCGGCGCATCCATCAGGCGCGTCTCGAGCAGCTTGTCCAGCCCGAGCAAGGTCGGCGTGCGCCGCACTTCCTCGCTTACCAACTGCTTCGCCGCCTCGGGTCCGTCCTGCTCGCGCACCGCCTTGTAGGCGACTTCGAGCAGGTCGATCGACGAGGTCTCGTTCAGGTAATTCTTGAGCAGATTGATGCCTTCCTGCGGACGGCCGACCGCACGATAGCCATCCATCAGCCGCTGTGCCACCAGGGCTACATGCGGCACGCTTTGATGCTCGACCCGGCGCCAGGCAAGCAGCGCCGCTTCGATATCGCCCTTGGCGAGGTAAGCATCGCCGGTCAGCATCGTGGCACGGACATTCTTGCGATCCGCGGCCACCGCCTTTTCCAGGAGCGCGAGCGCGGCATCCGGATGGGTATGGACAAGCTCGTCCTGCGCCAGCTCGCAATAGAACTGCGCGATTTCCTTCTGGCGGCTGCCTGCGCCGGATTCCTGCAGCGCCCGGGCGGCCTCGATCGCGCGGGTCCATTCCTTCTCGCGCTGGTAGATTTCCAGCAGGGCCCGGCGTGCCTGCGCGCTGTACTGCGTATCTACCAGGCCGTTGAAGGTTTCCTCGGCGCGATCCAGCAAGCCCGCCTTCAGATAATCCTGGCCCAGCTCGTATTGCGCATGCACCTGGTGCTCGAGCGCCAGATCGGGACGCGCCAGCAGGTTCTGATGGACACGGATGGCGCGCTCGATCTCGCCGCGCCTGCGGAACAGGTTGCCGAGCGCGAAATGCAATTCCACGGTTTCCGGGTCGAGTTTGACGATCTCGATGAAGGCATCGATGGCCTTGTCCGGTTGTTCGTTGAGAAGGAAATTAAGGCCCTTGAAATAGCCTTTGGGCAGGCTGCGGGATTCCGATATGAGCTGGTTGATGTCCACGCGCGCGGCGATCCAGCCCAGGCTGAAAAAGATCGGGATCGCGAGCAGCCACCAGATTTCAAATTCCATGCGGTTATTTTTCTTGTTTGCCTACTGGCCGACCACGCTGTCCGGCTGCGGCGGCTGCAAGCGTGCCAGGCGCTGCGCCTCGTTTTCCTTTTCCATTGCCTCGATCGATTTTCTGCACTTCGACAGTTCGCGCCTATGGCGGAACAGGGCCGGCGTCATGGCCAGCACGCCGAGTGCCGCACCACCGGCGAAGAAGGCCAGCAGCAGCAAGACCAGCGGACCACGCGCCACATAGTCGAAGAAGAAGCGCAGCTCGGCTTCCTGCGTATTCTTCAGGGCGAAGCCGAAGAAAACGATAAAAATCGCGACCCAAATAATCCTGGAGATCCACTTCATGGCACAAATTCCTTATTGATCGTTTTCGGGTGCGCGCGGCAAATCGAAGGGTATCGGAAAAGCGGATTGTACGATAAAAAAAACGGCATCCGCAGAGGATGCCGTTCCAACTACATGGCAAACAACTCAGTCTTCCTTGATCGGCTGTCCGACCATGGCATCCACACGCTCGCGCAGCTCCTTGCCGGGCTTGAAGTGAGGTACCCTCTTTTCCGGGACCATCACCTTGTCGCCCGACTTCGGATTGCGGCCGATGCGCGGCGGACGACTGTTCAGGGCAAAGCTGCCGAAGCCGCGAATCTCGATGCGCTGACCGCTCGCCAAGGCGTCGGTCATGGCATCGAGAATGGTTTTCACCGCGAAATCCGCATCCTTTGCCACCAGTTGCGGATAACGCTCGGCCAGGCGAGCAATCAGCTCTGACTTCGTCATTTACGCGATTACTGCTTGTTGTCGAGCTTGGCCTTCAGCAGCGCGCCCAGGCTGGTGGTGCCGGAAGCGGCAGCGGAATCCGCCGACATCTTCTGCATGGCTTCCTGGGTATCGGCATTGTCCTTGGCCTTGATCGACAACTGGATGCTACGTGCCTTGCGATCGATATTGATGATCATGGCTTCGACCTTGTCGCCGACCTTCAGGTGCGTACCGGCATCTTCCACGCGATCGCGGGCGATTTCGGAAGCACGCAGGTAGCCTTCGACCTCGTCGTTCAACGCGATCACGGCGCCCTTCGGCTCGACCGACTTCACGGTGCCGGAGACGATAGCACCCTTGTCGTTGATGGCGGTGAAGTTGTTGAACGGATCGCCTTCGAGCTGCTTGACGCCCAGCGAAACGCGCTCGCGTTCCACATCGATGGCCAGCACCACGGCTTCGAGCTCGTCGCCCTTCTTGAACTTGCGCACGGCTTCTTCGCCGGCTTCGGTCCAGGACAGGTCGGACAGATGCACCAAGCCGTCGATGTTGCCCGGCAGACCGATGAACACGCCGAAGTCGGTGATCGACTTGATCGCGCCCTTCACCTTGTCGCCCTTCTTGTGGTTCATGGCGAAGTCTTCCCACGGATTCGGCTTGCACTGCTTCATGCCGAGGGAGATACGGCGGCGGTCTTCGTCGATTTCCAGAACCATGACTTCGACTTCGTCGCCCAGCTGGACAACCTTGTTCGGGGCCACGTTCTTGTTGGTCCAGTCCATTTCGGACACGTGCACCAGGCCTTCGATGCCTTGCTCGACTTCCACGAACGCACCGTAGTCGGTCAGGTTAGTGACCTTGCCGAACAGGCGGGTGCCTTGCGGATAACGACGCGACAGACCGGTCCACGGGTCGTCGCCCAGTTGCTTGACGCCCAGGGAAACACGATTCTTCTCTTGATCGTACTTGAGCACCTTGGCGGTGATTTCCTGGCCGACGGACAGCACTTCTGACGGGTGACGGACACGGCGCCATGCCAGGTCGGTGATGTGCAGCAGACCGTCGATACCGCCCAGGTCGACGAACGCACCGTAATCGGTGATGTTCTTGACGATACCGTTGACGATGGTGCCTTCCTTCAGGGTTTCCATCAGCTTGGCGCGCTCTTCGCCCATCGAGGCCTCGATGACGGCACGGCGCGACAGCACCACGTTGTTGCGCTTGCGGTCCAGCTTGATGACCTTGAATTCCAGGGTCTTGCCTTCATACGGCGTGGTGTCCTTGACCGGACGGGTGTCGACCAGCGAACCCGGCAGGAAGGCACGGATGCCATTGGTCAACACGGTCAGGCCGCCCTTGACCTTGCCATTGACGGTACCGGTGACGATTTCGCCGGATTCCATGGCCTTTTCCAGAGCCAGCCAGGATGCGAGACGCTTGGCCTTGTCACGCGACAGAATGGTGTCACCAAAGCCGTTTTCCAGCGATTCGATCGCAACGGTGACAAAGTCCCCTTCCTTGACTTCGAGCTCGCCGGTATCGTTCTTGAATTCTTCGATCGGGATGAATGCTTCGGACTTCAGGCCGGCGTTGACGATCACGAAATTGTGGTCGATACGCACTACTTCCGCGGAAATTACTTCGCCGGAGCGCATGTCCTGGCGGGACAGCGATTCCTCGAAAAGCGCGGCAAAACTTTCCATACCAGTGGCAGGGGAGGTAGAAACAGTAGACATAGATAAAAAACAGGGTTGGCCAGCATCGAACGCGTTTCTGATTGGCGATCAATGTTGGGTCAGGTTCATCAACACCCGGACAAGCCTTGCGCCGATCCGGGCACCATCATCGCACTGCTGAGCACTACAAGAACTCCATGGGCGACAGGCCTCAGGCCTGCTTTTTCGCCACCGCATACCAGCGGAGTACCTGCTCGACCGCCTCATCGGCCGTCATCTCGGAGGTATCCAGCAAACATGCTCCTTCCGCAGGCTTCAGCGGCGCGACGGCACGATTGGAGTCGCGCTCATCCCGCTCTCTCAAATCCTTGAGAAGGTCGTCCATATTAGCAGGAAAACCCTTTTCAATCAATTGCTTATAACGCCGTTCGGCGCGCTTCTCGACACTTGCGGTAAGGAACACCTTCAGCAGGGCGCGCGGGAACACCACCGAGCCCATATCGCGGCCGTCGGCCACCAGCCCGGGCGACTTGCGAAAGCTCAATTGCAATCCTGTCAGCGCATGCCGCACCGCCGGCAAGGCCGCAATGCGCGAGGCGGTATTGCCGACTTCCTCGGCGCGAATGGCAAGCGAGACATTTTCACTACCGAGCCAGATCTCGTCGCCCGTGAACCGGAGCGGCAACTTTTCCGCCAGCTTGGCCAGCGCATGCTCGTCGTTCAGCGGCGTCTGGTGGCGCAGGGCCGACAAGGCGGTCAGGCGGTACAGCGCTCCGGAGTCCAGGTAATGGAAGCCGAGACGAGTGGCAACCCGGTGCGCCACCGTCCCCTTTCCTGATGCGGTGGGACCGTCTATGGCGATGACGGGAACGTTAGGCATATTCATCGTCGGCAATCCTTGGCGGCGCGCCCATCAGGTCAATGTGCCGTGGGTAATGCGCGCGAACGCATCGAAGTAATCCGGAAAGGTCTTGGCCACGCATTTCGGATCATTGATGCGGATGGTATTGCCCTTGCGCGCAGCGCCATCCAGTGAAGCCAGCGAGAAACACATGGCCATGCGGTGGTCGTCATAGGTATCGATGGCAGCGGCCCTGATTTCGGCGGGCGGTGTCACGCGCAGGAAATCTGCCCCCTCCTCGACTTCGGCGCCGAGCTTGCGCAGTTCGGTCGCCATCGCGGCAATCCGGTCGGTTTCCTTGACGCGCCAACTGCCGATATTGCGCAGTATGCTCGGCCCGTCCGCATACAGGGCGGCGACGGCAATCGTCATCGCCGCGTCCGGAATATGGTTGAAATCGGCATCGATCGCCTTCAGGATGCCGCCCGAGCTTGCCTCTATCCAGTTATCGCCCAGGCTCACGCGGGCGCCCATCTGCTCGAGCGCTTCCACGAAACGCACATCGCCCTGGATGCTGTCGCGTCCCACGCCTTCCACCCGCACCGGTCCCTTGGCGATGGCGCCGGCGGCCAGGAAATAAGAGGCCGACGAAGCATCGCCTTCGACATGCACCGTGCCGGGGCTGGCATAACGCTGCCCGGGAGGAATCGTGAACGCCTGCCAGTCCTCGCGCTCGACCTCGACGCCGAAACGGCGCATCAGGTTCAGCGTGATCTCGATATAGGGTTTGGAAATGAGTTCGCCCACCACCTCGATCGTGACAGCTTGTTCGCGCGCCATCAGGGGCGCGACCATCAGCAAGGCAGTGAGGAACTGGCTCGAGACATTGCCGCGCACCCGCAGACGCTGAGCATCGATATGTCCTCGCTGGATGTGCAGGGGCGGATAACCGGGCTGGCCAGTGTAGGAAATCCGCGCCCCGATGGCGTTCAGCGCATCCACCAGATCGCCGATCGGACGCTCATGCATGCGAGCCACGCCATGCAGCGTATAGTCCCCGCCCAGCACTGCAAGTGCCGCCGTCAGCGGCCGGATGGCGGTCCCGGCATTGCCCATGAACAGGTCGGCCTGATGCACGGGCAGAACGCCGGCCGTCCCATGCACTGTGTAGTTCTGCGTCGCTCCGTGCTGCTGCCAGCGGATGCCAAGCTTTTGCAGCGCCATCAGCATGACATGGGTGTCATCGGACGCCAGCAAGTCGACAATGTCAGTCGTGCCTTGTGCCAGCGCGGATAGCAGGAGAATGCGATTGGAAATGCTCTTCGATCCCGGCAAACGCGCCGTGCCTTGGGCGGACAATGCCGGCCGCAGATCGAGGTGATTCGGATAATGTTTCATAGGTCTAGTCGCCGCCTTGCAGGTTTTGCCGTTCGGCGGCTTCAATGGTACGCATCCAGTTCTGGCGCGCCTGACGCGCATTGGCGAATATCGCTTCCAGTCCGGCGCCATCGCCTGCTGCGAGCGTGGCGCGCAGGCGTGTCAGTTGCGCCATATAGGCATCCAGCTCCTCAAGCAAAGCTGCGCGATTGGCCAGGGCGATATCGCGCCACATTTCCGGAGAAGAGCCGGCAATTCGGGTGAAGTCGCGAAAGCCGCTCGCAGCATACTGGAATAGGAGATCGGCATGCGGCTTGCCGGCAATATCGTCGACCAGCGCATACGCCAGCAGATGCGGCAGATGGCTGACCGCGGCAAATACGCGATCGTGCTCTTCCGCACTCAGCCGGTGAATCAGCGCGCCGCACAGCCGCCAGGCATGGCTGACGCGCTCGACATCTTCCGGCCGGTTTTCCGGCAAGGCGGTCAACACCACTTACTTGCCCACATACAAATCGGGAATGGCGGCGTCCGGTCCGTTCGCCTCGCGCCCGGCAATCGGGTGACCCGGCACGAATTGGGCGATCTTCTCTCCCAGCGCTTCACGCGCCGCCAATACGACGTCGGTCTTGGTGCTGCCGGCATCCGTGACGACCGTGCCTTCCTGCAGGTGCGGCTTGATCGCCGCCAGGATGGACGCCGTCTGCGCCACCGGCGCCGCAACCAGGATCAGGTCCGCATCCCGGACGGCTTCGGCAACCGAGGTAGTGATTGTGTCCACGATGCCGAGTTCCCGCGCGCGTTCGAGCGACGCCGGGCTGCGGCCGACACCGACAATGCGGTCCACCGCGCCGGCCTTCCTGAGCGCCAGGGCAAACGAGCCGCCTATCAGGCCGACTCCGAAAATGGTGATCTTCTTCAACACGTCACACTCGCACGACGGTTCAAGCCAAGGCTTTTTTCAGGGCGGCGAGGAAGGCGGCATTTTCCTCCGGCAAGCCGATGGTCACGCGCAGCCAATGCGGCAGGCCGTAGCCGCCGACCGGGCGCACGATCACCCCCTGCTTGAGCAAGGCTAGGTTGATGCGGTTGCCGGCCTGATCGTCGTCGCCCACCTTGACGAGAACGAAATTGCCGTAGGAAGGCACATATTCCAGCCCCATCGCACCGAACGCCTCGGTCAACTGGCGATAGCCTTCGGCATTCACCCGGGCGCTGTTTTGCAGAAAGGCCTGGTCGTCCAGCGCAGCGATCGCGGCCGCCTGGGCCAGCGAATTCACGTTGAAGGGCTGGCGCACGCGATTGAGCAGGTCCGTGACCGGCGCCTGCGCGATCCCATACCCGACGCGCAGACCGGCCAGGCCGTATGCCTTGGACATGGTGCGCGACACCAGCAGGTTGGGGAATGAGCGGACCCAGGCGATGGAATCGTATTGCAGTTCCGGCGCGAGATATTCGTTGTAGGCCTCGTCCAGCACCACCAGCACGCTCTCGGGAACCTGCTTGAGGAAAGCCTCGATTTCCGCGGCCGATACGAAGGTCCCGGTCGGATTGTTGGGGTTGGCGATGAAGACCAGCCTGGTATCCGGCGCGATGGCGCGCGCCATTGCATCCAAATCGTGCCCGTAATTCTTGGCCGGCACCACGATGCCGCGCGCACCGATCGCCTGGGTCGCGAGCGGATATACGGCAAACGAATATTGGGCAAACACGGTCGATTCGCCTTGCTGCACAAAAGCGCGCGCCGCCAGCTCGAGGATGTCGTTGCTGCCGTTGCCCAGAGTGATCCAGTCCTGCGGCACATCGTGCTTTCGCGCGATCGCGGCTTTCAAGTCGAAGCCGTTCCCGTCCGGATAGCGGGCCAGTTCGGATACCGCCGCCTCCATGGCCTTGCGTGCCGACTCGGGCATGCCCAAGGGGTTTTCATTGGAGGCGAGCTTGACGATCTTGGCTTCGTCGAGCCCGAATTCGCGGGCCACTTCCCCGATCGGCTTGCCGCCCTGGTAAGGGGCGATGGCGCGAATGTATTCGGGGCCGAATTGATTAGACATGATGAATCCCAATAACTAAAAACCGCCGCGCCTCTGCAGATATACATGGCGCGGCAAAACATCCGCTTCCTGCGAATTCGCCTCAGGCACTGAAGGGGTAGGAACCCAGCAGCTTGAAGAAAGCGGCTTGCGTCTGCAATTCCGCAAGCGCGAGAGCGACCTTGTCATCCTTCGCATGCCCCTCGACATCGACATAGAAGTAGTACTCCCAGGTCCCCAGGCGCGCGGGACGCGACTCGAAGCGGGTCATCGATACGCCATGGCGGGCGAGCGGCGCTAGCAGGTTATAGACTGCGCCGGCGCGGTTGGGCACGGCCAGCACCAGCGAGGTTTGATCCTTGCCGCTGGGGCCTGGCTGCAGGCGGCCGATGACAGCAAAGCGCGTGCGGTTGTGCGGGTCGTCCTGGATGTGCGCGCTGACCACGGCCAAGCCGTATTTCTGACCGGCGATCTCGCCGGCGATGGCCGCCACCGTCGGATCTTCGCTGGCAAGGCGCGCGGCTTCGCCATTGGAGGCCACTGCCTGCCGTTCAATCTCTGGATAGTGCTGATTCAGCCAGACCTGGCATTGCGCCAAGGCTTGCGAATGCGCGCAAATCCGCGTCACACCCGCCATCGTGCCGGTCTTGGTCATCAGGCTGTGATGCACCGGAATCGACACTTCGCCGCTGATGGAAAGCGAAGTCTGCAGCAGCAGGTCCAAGGTGCGGTTGATTGCGCCTTCGGTGGAATTTTCCACCGGAACCACTCCGAAATCGGCGGTTCCGGCCTCGGTGGCGCGGAACACTTCGTCGATGGAGATGCAGGGCTCGGTCTGGACGGCATGGCCGAATTGCTGGTACACCGCCTGTTCGCTGAAGGTGCCGGCCGGCCCGAGATAGGCAACATTGACGCGCCGCTCCAGCGCCCGGCAGGAAGACATGATCTCGCGGAAGATGGTTTGCACATCCGCGCCGGCCAGCGGACCGGGGTTGCGCTCGCCGACACCGCGCAGGACCTGCGCCTCGCGTTCGGGACGGAATACCGGCGCGTTGGTTTCCGCCTTGACGTGTCCGACCTGCTGCGCAATGCGCGCGCGCTGATTGAGGAGTTCCAGAATCTGCGCGTCGATCGCATCGATCTGCTTACGCAGGGGTTTGAGTTTGTCGTCCGTTGTCATATTGCGCCGTCACTCCTCTCCTTCCCCTTCAAGGAAAGGCCGGGACGGGAAGCTTGCCGCTACGCGCCTGCATAAGCGCCCTCCCGTCCCTCCACGTCGCGGCTCGCAGGCCGCTCCGGTTGGCATGGCGCAGCGCACGCGCTGCGAAACACCATGCTCATCCATGCTTTTTCTCGAAATCCTTCAGGTAATCGACCAGGGCCTGCACGCCTTCCATCGGCATGGCGTTGTAAATCGACGCCCGCATGCCGCCGACCGACTTGTGCCCCTTAAGCTGCAGCAGGCCGCGCTCCTTGGCGCCCGCAAGGAAAGTCTCGTTCAGCGATTCGTCGCGCAGGAAAAATGGCACGTTCATGCGCGAGCGGCAGTCCTTGGCGATACGGTTCTCGTAGAAACCGGTTGAATCCAGATAGTCGTACAACAGCGCGGCTTTCGCAATATTGCGCTGTTCCATGGCCGCCACACCGCCCTGCCGCTTCAGCCACTGAAACACCAGACCGGCGATATAGATCGCATAGGTAGGAGGCGTGTTGTACATCGAGTCATTCTCGGCCACCAGTTTCCAGTCGAAGGCGGACGGGCAGATCGACAGAGCGTGGCCAATCAGGTCTTCACGCACGATCACCACCGTCACGCCGGCCGGGCCGATATTCTTTTGCGCGCCGCCGAAGATCACGCCGTACTTCGAGACATCGATGACGCGCGACAGGATGTGCGAGGACATGTCAGCCACCAGAGGCGCGCCGCCGGTATCGGCGGCAATGTCCGGCGTGTACTGGAATTCGACGCCGTCTATGGTCTCGTTGGTGCAGACATGGACATAGGCCGCGTCGCGTGACAGCTTCCAGGTGTCGCGCGGCGGAATCGTGTGGAACTTGCTGTCCTGGGAGGAGGCGGCAACATTGACCGTGCAATACTTCTGCGCCTCCTTGATCGACTTGCCCGACCAGGATCCGGTGTGAATGAAATCGACGGTTGCGGGCTGTGCCTTCCTGCCGACCAGGTTCATCGGGATGATGGCGTTTTCGCCGATGCCGCCGCCTTGCAGGAACAGGATCCGGTAATTGACCGGCACCGCCAGCAACTCGCGCAGATCGCCCTCGGCTGCCTGGTAGATCGAGATGAATTC
>JAEWBA010000321.1 GCA_023391395.1 Pseudomonadota bacterium | reverse complement strand
CGCCGATGATGTCGGCGAAGGTGTGGCGCTCATGGCGCAGGTCGCGTTCCAGCACCAGCGCCACCTCCGCCTCCACCTTGGGCTGCAGGGTGCGCGAGAGAGCGATCTCCTCGCCGTCGCCAACCGCCATGTCGTCGAACAGCATGCCGAAGTCGGGCGAATCGACGCCGAGCTGCTTTTGCACCGCTAGCGAGGTCAGGCCGATCTTGCGGCCGACGAGGCGGTAACCACTGTCGAGGCGGCGCTGGGTATTGTGCTGCTGCACCGCGTAGGCGACGCTGACCGGGTCTGCGCCGGACGCAGCTTCCATGATGAGTTCGCGCACCGGCGAGCAGGGTGCGCGTGTGTCCTGTGCCGTACTGAGCAGCTGGGCGATTTCAGCGATTTTGCGTTGGTTCACGTTCAGATTTCCGCTAATGGTGATATTGCCTGCCGGCGGCAATGCCGACGCGGCCGCCGGGCGGCCCGAGCCGCCCGGCATGCTGAGTGAGGCTTACTGCTTGTAGTACTTCCAGTCGCCGTCCTTGACTTGGATCAGCACGCGGGCGCGCTGATCCAGACCGGTATGGTCTTGCGGGGTCATGTTGTAGACGCCGTTGACACCAACCAGCTCCTTGGTGCGCTCGAGGTTGTCGCGCAGGGCTTGACGGAATTCCACGGTGCCGGGCTTGGCTACCTTCAGCGCGGCCGGCAGTGCGTTCTGCAGCAGCAGCCAGGCATCCCAGGTCGAGCCGGCAAAGGTCGAACGAGAATCCGGACCATGTGCTTTTTCATAGGAGGTGTTCAGACCGACGCCGACCTTCTTGCTCGGGTGAGCATCCGGCAGTTGATCGGCGACCAGCACCGGCCCGACCGGGATCAGCGCGCCTTCCACGTTCTTGCCGCCGATACGCAGAAAGTCCTTGCTGGTGACACCATGCGATTGATAGATCTTGCCGGTGTAACCGCGCTGGCGCAGCTCGATCTGCGGCAAGGCAGCCGGCGCACCCGAGGCGCCGACGAAGACGACGTCGGGCTTGGCCGCGAGCAGCTTCAGCACCTGGCCGGTCACGCTGGTGTCCGGACGCTTGTAGCGTTCGCTGGCAACGATGTTGATGTTGGCTGCCTTGGCGGAAGTCTCGAGCTCCTTGTACAGCAGCTCGCCCCAGCCGTCGGCGAAGCCGATGAAGCCCACCGTCTTGACCTTGTTTTCCGCCATATCGTCGACGATGCGCTGGACCATCAGGCCGGCGCTTTGCACCGAGCGGAACACCCAGGCGCGCTTATCGGCGGGCGGGTCGTAGGGCGTGATCACGATCATGGGGGTCTTGCCCTCGTCGATGACCGGCATCATGGCCGCCGCGTTGGGGTTGGTGTTCGGGCCGAGGATGGCATCCACCTTGTCTTCGGACACCAGCTTGCGGGTGTTCTTGACGGCGGTGGTCGGGTCGGTGGCATCGTCAAGCACGATGTAGTTGATCTTCTCGTTGCCGATCGAAGTCGGCATCAGGCCCACGGCGCGCTTGATGTCGCTGCCCAGGGCGGCTGCCGGGCCGGTGAGCGAAGCCACCACGCCGATGTTGATGTCGGCTTGCGCCATTTGAGCGAATCCGCCCAGGACCGCAACCGCGATCAGTTTCTTGTACGTTTTCATATGGTCTCCTAAGTTAGGCAAAGTAATGCTTCAAACAAACGGTCCTGCTCAAAAAAGGCTTGCGCACGGCATGTCTCATCGGGCGATTCCCTGGAGAGTGCCGAAGCCTGCAATCCACTCCGGGATCGCTTCGTAATAGCCGATTTCCACCTCGTACTCGCCGCCGGTGGCTGCGGACATTGCGGCATTGGCGGCAACCCAGGTCTTGACCTCGTGCGCCGAGTCGCCGGCCGCCTCGCTGATCTCGGCATTGCTCATGCGGTCAAGCGCATCGAAGTCATGGCGCCGCAAGAGCTCCATGAACTGGCGATCCCACTCGGGATTGAGCGGGTGCAGCTTGGATTCGCCGGCCGCAAAGGCGCGCGCCGCGTCGATGGTTCTTTGCTGCCTGGCCTGGCGCGCTTCCGGCGTCGGATTGCGGCCCGCAATGAGGCGTTCCGCCACTTCTTCGCTGGCGCCCTGGAGCTGCGGCACCGGCGGGTTATGGGACAGCCCACCCGAGGCGAGGAACAGCACCCGCTTGTCGAGGCCGGCGGCGAAGCGGCCGATCGCCTCGCCAAGCTTGCGCGCGCGTTTGAAGCTGGGCAGCGGCACGGCGACCGAGTTGATGAACACCGGCACCACCGGATAGTTGTCCAGGGCGCCGGTCAGCATTTCCAGCGGCTGCGCAAAACCATGGTCGACCTGCATGCGATGCGATAGCGCCGTGTCCACTTCGGCTTCCAGCACGGCTTCCACGCAGGCAAGCGCGATCTCCTGCGGCACCTTGAGCGCGCCCTTGCTGGTGCCGAAATCGCCGATCGCATCCGCCTTGGTGCCGATGCAGAATGCCGGCATCAGTTCGTAGAAGAAGCCGTTGTAATGATCCGGCGCGAACAGGAAGATCAAGTCCGGCTCGAACCGTTTCAAGTCCTGCGCCAACACTTCTATGGCTTGGCGCGCGGCCTGCTCAGTCACGTGGTCCGGATCAACCAGCCCCATGAGCGGCGTGTGCGACAGGCACTGCAACCTGGCTGCTTTCACTGCTGTTTCCTCCTTGATCGATATGTAATGCGGCGGCCAGCGCTTCGGTGGTCGCATCGATTTGTTGCGGCTTGCACATGGCAGCCACAAAGCGGTCCGGGCGCAGGAACACCACGGCGGAAGAATGGCTGCCGAACCATTCCTTGAGACGCCCCTGGGCGTCGCCGACCAGGGTCAGTTCGCCCGAATGGCGCTCCACTTCATAGGCGAGTTGCACGCCGGGGCGCACGGAGACGATCTTCGCTCCCAATTTTTCCCAGAAGGCGCGGGTCTTGTCGGACATCCAGTAACGGGGATCAGTACCCCAGCACACGATGGAGAACGAGGAGCCC
>JAEWBA010000274.1 GCA_023391395.1 Pseudomonadota bacterium | reverse complement strand
TGCGAGCGCGACTGGGCAGTGGCCACCAAGCGCCTGGAAGGCAAGAACGGCAAGGTGGAAAAGCTCATCGCTGCACGTGTCGAATGGAAGGACGGCAAGATGGTCGAAGTGCCGGATTCCGAATTCGAAATCCAGGCGGATCTGGTGCTGCTGGCCATGGGTTTCGTGTCCCCGGTGCAGCAGGTGCTCGATGCCTTCGGCGTGGAAAAGGATGCGCGCGGCAATGCGAAGGCAAGCACCGACGGTGCGGCGTGCTACAAGACCTCGGTGGACAAGGTGTTTGCCGCCGGCGACATGCGGCGCGGACAATCCCTGGTGGTCTGGGCGATTCGCGAGGGGCGCCAGTGCGCCCGCGCCGTGGACGAGTTCCTGATGGGGAGCTCGGTCTTGCCTCGGTAAGGGAGCGCGCGGCGTTGGCTTGCAGGTCGATGCCGCCCTCCGCGCTGCGACCGGACAGCTTTCCACAATCCGCTAAGGCCTCTGCGGCTTTGCCGCAAGGCAGGGTCATACTCTTTCTATCGATCCCGTGCTTCCTTGCCGTCCGGCGCGCGATAGTTCCGGAAGGCGATTTGAGCACCGGCTCAACCATGCGATTGCCGTTTCTGCACTACAATCGCAGCTTTGGAAGAAAAAATCCCTGTCGTGCCGAACCTCGTCGAAATCCGCGATTTGCATTTTTCCTATGGCGCGCGCCCCATCCTCTCGGGCCTGCACATGGACTTCCCGCGCGGGAAAGTCGTGGCCGTCATGGGGGGGTCCGGCTCCGGCAAGACTACGATTCTGCGCCTCATTGGCGGACAGCTCGCCCCCAGTTCGGGCACGGTTCGCGTTGACGGCCAGCTTGTCGGCGAACTGGACACTCCGGGCCTGTATCGCCTGCGCCGCAAGATGGGCATGCTGTTTCAGCACGGCGCCCTGTTTACCGATCTGACGGTGTTCGAGAATGTCGCCTTCCCCTTGCGCGAACACACCGACCTGCCGGAAGAGCTGCTGCGCGACTTGGTGCTGATGAAGCTGAACGCGGTCGGGTTGCGCAATGCCGCTCATCTGAAGCCCGCAGAGATTTCCGGCGGCATGGCGCGCCGTGTGGCGCTGGCGCGCGCGATCGCGCTGGACCCGCAATTGGTCATGTACGACGAACCGTTCGCCGGGCTCGATCCGATTTCAATGGGCGTGACTGCCAATCTGATCCGTCGCCTGAACGACGCCCTGGGTTCCACCTCGATCCTGGTGTCGCACGATGTGCACGAATCGTTCAAGATCGCGGATTACGTCTATTTCCTCTCCCAGGGCAAGATCGTCGCGGCCGGGACGCCTGAAGAGATGCTGGTGTCCAGCGATCCTTTCGTGAGGCAGTTCGTCAATGCGGAACCGGACGGGCCGGTTCCCTTCCACTATGCAGGCAAGTCGCTGGCCGAGGATTTTGAAATGGGAGGATCGCGGTGATCGTCGACCTGATTGCCAACCTCGGACGGCTGGTACGGGAATTCGTCCTCAATGTCGGTTTTGCGACGCGCACCTTCTTCGCCGTGCTGGGGGCATCGGCCGGCATGTTGCGCCGGCCGCGTCTGGTGACGGACCAGATCCATTTCATCGGCAATTATTCGCTGGTCATCATTGCCGTCTCAGGTCTGTTCGTCGGATTCGTGCTGGGCTTGCAGGGCTATTACACTTTGAACAAATACGGGTCCGAGCAAGCCCTTGGCCTGTTGGTGGCTCTGTCGCTGACGCGCGAACTGGGGCCGGTGGTGACGGCATTGCTGTTTGCCGGGCGCGCCGGTACTTCGCTGACGGCGGAAATCGGATTGATGAAGGCGGGCGAGCAGCTGTCGGCCATGGAAATGATGGCCATCAATCCCTTGCAGCGCGTGCTTGCGCCGCGCTTCTGGGCCGGCGTGATTGCCATGCCGATCCTGGCCAGCATCTTCAGTGCGGTCGGGGTTCTTGGCGGTTACATCGTCGGCGTGCAACTGATCGGTGTCGATGAAGGTGCCTTCTGGTCGCAGATGCAGGCGGGGGTGGATGTCTGGGCCGATATCGGCAACGGCGTCTTGAAGAGCCTGGTGTTCGGCTTCGCGGTGACCTTCATCGCCTTGTACCAGGGCTACGAGGCCAAGCCGACGCCGGAAGGTGTGTCTCGCGCCACCACCCGTACGGTGGTGATTGCTTCGCTGTCGGTCTTGTGGCTGGACTTTTTGCTGACGGCGCTTATGTTCAACTAGTGACCGTGGCGCGGCGAATGGCAGGAATGCAGAGGGTTTGATTCGGGAAAGGTGCAGCGTCCCATATTCAAGGTATCGGTTATGCAAAGAAAATCATTAGACTTGTGGGTTGGATTGTTTGTCCTGCTGGGCGCGCTGGCGCTGGTATTTCTTGCAATGAAGGCCGGGAACATGAGTTCCTTGTCGTTCCAGGAGACCTATCCGGTCATTACCCGGTTCGACAACATCGGCGGCCTGAAGCCGCGTGCCCCGGTCAAGAGCGCCGGCGTGGTGGTGGGACGGGTCGGCGACATCAAGTTCGATGACAAAAGTTTTCAGGCAATCGTGACGTTAAACCTGGAAAGCGCTTACAAATTCCCGAAAGACACCTCGGCGAAAATTCTGACCTCGGGTTTGTTGGGCGAACAATATATCGGCCTGGAAGCGGGCGGTGATCTCAATAACCTCGAAGCCGGCGACCGGATCAAGATGACGCAGTCGGCCGTGGTGCTGGAGAATCTGATCGGCCAATTCTTGTATAGCAAGGCCGCCGAAGGAAAGGGCGACGACAAATGAAGCATGTGGGCCGGATCGTGATACTGACGCTGACGCTTGCGCTGTCAGGATGTGCCACGACTACCAATCCGCGGGACCCGTTTGAGCCGTTCAACCGGGCCATGTTCGAATTGAACGACACGATAGACCGAACGGCGCTGAAGCCCTCGGCTGAAGTCTATCGCGATGTGACGCCGGGTTTCGTGCAGACCGGAGTGAGTAACTTTTTCGGCAACCTCGGCGATGTCTGGACTGCGATAAATAACCTCTTGCAAGGCCGCGTGGAAAACGGAATGTCCGACATCATGCGGGTTTCCATTAATACCGTGCTGGGCTTCGGCGGCATCCTGGATATTGCATCCGAGGGCGGTCTGCCCAAGCACCGAGCCGACTTCGGCCAGACGCTCGGCAAATGGGGAGTGGAATCCGGGCCTTATGTGGTCCTGCCTTTCTTCGGCTCTTCCACCGTGCGCGATTCCATAGCCACGCCGGTCGATCTGCTGGGCGATCCATGGGGCTACAAGGACCCGGTGCGCTGGCGCAATACGGGCCGCGTAGTGCGCCTTGTGGATCGGCGCGCGACCTTGCTCGATGCCTCAAATCTGCTGGAAGAGGCCGCTCTGGACCGGTATGAGTTTGTCCGGGATGCCTATCTGCAGCGCCGCCGAAGCCAGATTCGCAGTGATGGCGCCTCGCCGCGCTCTTCCTATGAGGATGAGGCGCTGGATGAGCAAGGAGAGGCCGCGGAACCGGGCGGGAAGCCCGTAGTCGAATCGGAAAAAGCCGGTGACGGCATGATGAGTTCATTTGCCGCCAGCGCGGCAAAATGACAAGGGCGGCTACAATTATTGCCCTGACAAGACGAACATAAGCGCTTTGGGCGCTTCATCACTCCGGGAAATCATGAAAATCTTCCAAGCTTTATTGGCTGGTGTTGGCATTTTCTTCAGTGCTCTCGCGTTTGTTCCTGCGGCTCACGCTGAGGAAGCGCCTGACGCTTTGGTTAAACGTATCAGTGAGGAAGTGCTGAATGCGGCCAAGGCCGACAAGGAAATCCAGAACGGAAATCAAAAACGTGTACTGGACCTGGTCGAAAGCAAGATCCTTCCGTATGTGGATTTCGAGCGCATGACCGCACTGGCAGCGGGGCGTTTCTGGCGCCAGGCCACGCCCGAGCAGAAAAAGCAGCTGACCGAAGAGTTCCGCTCCCTTCTGGTCTACACCTATTCCGGAGCGATCACGCAAATCAAGGATCAGACCCTGGAATTCAAGCCGATGCGGGCAGCCGATGACAACGAAGTCGAAGTGCGCTCGCAGGTGCTGCAGCGCGGCGGCGAGCCGATCCAGTTGAACTATCGATTGATGAAGACGCCGGCCGGCTGGAAGATCTACGACGTCAACGTGCTTGGCGCATGGCTGGTCGAAACCTACAAGGGCAGCTTCGCTTCCGAGATCAGCAAGGGCGGCATCGATGGCTTGATCAAGACCCTCGCGGAAAAGAACAGGAAACTGTCTGCCAGCGCGGCCAAGACCGGGAAAGCTTCCTAAGATGTATCGCCCCGGCCCCAGCCTCACGGTCAGCAACGCCACAACAGCGCTCCAATCCGGCCTGCAAGCCATTGCGACCGGCCAGACGCATTTCGATTTGAATGGCCTGGCAGAAGTCGATTCCGCAGCCCTTGCCGTCCTGCTGGCTTGGGAGCGGGGAGCGCGCCGGCAGGGTAAATCGCTGAGCTTTGCCAACTTTCCCGCCAATTTACATGCCTTGGCTGAGGTCTACGGCGTGGACGAGCTCCTGCCGGACCGCGGGAAGCCGCACCTTCATCCGTCGCAGTATTGACGGTCCACGGGGGCAATCCGTCCCGCCTCCCGGCTTGCACGCCGGGAATCCAATATAATCGATAGTTTCTTCGCGCCACGCGCATGGCTTCGCCATGCCTTGCCCGCGCTTCTTGCAACATAATCAAGTCAGCATGGCCCTGCAGATCCTCAATGTCGAAAAACGCTACAAGTCACTGCGCGCGCTCGCCGGTGTGACGCTGTCGATCGAGGAGGGGGAGTTTTTCGGGCTTCTCGGCCCCAATGGTGCAGGCAAGACCACGCTGATTTCCATCATCGCCGGCCTGAACCGCGCCGATTCCGGCAGCGTCGCCATCCATGGCTATGACGTAGTGAAGGATTTTCGCGAAGCGCGCCGGCGGCTTGGCGTGGTGCCGCAGGAACTGGTGTTCGATCCTTTCTTTACGGTGCGCGAAACCCTGCGCATGCAGTCCGGCTATTTCGGCCTGAGGAACAACGACCGCTGGATCGACGAGGTGATGGAAAACCTCGACCTGACTAACAAGGCGGACACCAATATGCGCGCCCTGTCGGGCGGCATGAAGCGCCGTGTGTTGGTGGCGCAGGCCTTGGTGCACAAGCCGCCGGTAATCGTGCTGGACGAGCCGACCGCGGGCGTGGACGTGGAATTGCGGCAGACGCTTTGGAAATTCATCGCGCGCCTGAACCGCGAAGGCCACACCATTGTGCTGACCACCCATTATCTCGAAGAGGCGGAAGCACTGTGCAACCGCATTGCCATGCTCAAGCATGGCAAGGTGGTCGCACTCGACACTACCTCGCAGCTGATCCGGCGCATTTCCAATTCGCAAATGGTAGTGACCTTGGCGCAAGGCGTGCTGCCGGAAGGCTTGAGGCCTTTGCTCGCGCACCCGGAGGAATCGGGCGCGGGTGGCAAGTACACCTTCCGCATCAGCGATTACCGCGATGTCGAACCTATCCTGGCGCATCTGCGCGAGGCCGGAGCAAGGATCGAGGACATGCAACTGCAGCAGGCCGATCTGGAAGATGTGTTCATCCAGATCATGGAGGGCGAGCAATGATCGGCTTCCAGACCCTGCTCTACAAGGAAGTGCTGCGCTTCTGGAAGGTGTCGATGCAGACCATCGCCGCCCCGGTCCTGACTGCCATGCTGTACCTGCTGATCTTCGGCCACGTGCTGGAAGAGCATGTGCAGGTCTATCCTGGCGTGGGCTATACCGCTTTCCTGATTCCCGGCCTGGTGATGATGAGCGTGCTGCAGAACGCCTTCGCCAACAGCTCCTCCTCACTGATCCAGTCCAAGATCACGGGCAGCCTGGTGTTTACCCTGCTGCCGCCGCTGTCGCACTGGGAGTTCTTCGGTGCCTACGTGCTGGCCTCGGTGGTGCGCGGTCTGGGGGTCGGTTGCGGGGTGTTCATCGTGACCGCCTTGTTCGTCGATATCGGTTTCGTGGCGCCCTGGTGGATTCTGGTGTTCGCCTTGCTTGGCGCAGCCATG
>JAEWBA010000246.1 GCA_023391395.1 Pseudomonadota bacterium | reverse complement strand
CAATTCCAGGCGATCTACTTCTTCTACCTCGAAACGATCAAGAACCTGATCGGTTTGCGCGGCTACGCCCTCCAGCACAAGGTCGAGCGCGCCGCCACCGTACCCGAGCTGCGCGAACTGCGCCAGGCTTGCCTGGAAGCGGTGCAGAAGACCAAGGGCCGCCAGGTGGCGGAGGAAGTCGCGGTGCAATTGGATGCCCTGCTCTACTACGGCGTAAAACGCAGCGAGAGCATTACGACCGGCTAAGAGCCGTCCCGCCAAGGACGGCTCGCAGGCTATTCGATCCCTTGGCTGGCCAGATATTCCTCGTAACCACCCTGGAAATCGATGATCTGGCCATCCTTCACTTCGAGAATCCGCGTTGCCAGCGAAGACACGAACTCGCGGTCATGTGACACGAAAATCAGGGTGCCGGCGTACTTGTCGAGCGCGATGTTGAGCGACTCGATGGACTCCATGTCCATGTGGTTGGTCGGCTCGTCCATCAAGAGCACGTTGTGCCGGCCCAGCATCAGCTTGCCGTACATCATGCGGCCCTTTTCGCCGCCCGACAGTACCTTCACCGACTTCTTCACATCATCGCCCGAGAACAGCAGCCGGCCGAGAATGCCGCGGATGACCTGATCGTCATCGCCTTCCTTGGTCCATTGCGTCATCCAGTCGGTGAGGTTCTTGTCGACCGCGAATTCCTCGGTGGGATCCTGGGGCATGTAGCCGATGTTCGCATGTTCGGCCCACTTCGCGATCCCGCTGTCGGCCTGCATGCCGCAGACGGCGCCGCCGATGCAGCGCAACAGCGTGGTCTTGCCGGCGCCATTGGCACCGATGATGGCAATCTTCTCGCCGGCTTCCACCAGGATGTTGAAGTTCTTGAAGATATGGTGGTCGTAGGCCTTTGACAATCCTTCCACCTCCACCGCCTGGCGATGCAGCTTCTTCTCACCTTCGAAACGGATGAAGGGGTTTTGCCGCGACGAGGGCTTGATGTCTTCGACCTTGATCTTGTCGATCTGCTTCAGGCGCGAAGTCGCCTGGCGCGCCTTGGACTTGTTGGCCGAGAAGCGGCGCACGAATTCCTGCAGTTCCGCAACCTTTTCCTTCGCCTTGGCATTGTTTGCCATCTGCTGGGCGCGCGCCTGGGAGGACGCCAGCATGTAGTCGTCGTAATTGCCGGGATAGATCTTCAGCGTCCCGTAATCCATGTCGGCCATGTGGGTGCAGACCTGGTTCAGGAAGTGACGATCGTGCGAGATGATGATCATCGTCGAGTTGCGCTCGTTGAGCACGTTTTCCAGCCAGCGGATGGTATTGATGTCGAGGTTGTTGGTCGGCTCGTCCAGCAGCAGGATATCCGGGTTGGAGAACAAGGCCTGCGCCAGCAGCACACGCAGCTTCCAGCCGGGCGCGACATTGCTCATCGGCCCCTGGTGCTGTTCGATCGGCACGCCCACGCCCAGCAGAAGCTCTCCGGCGCGCGCCTCGGCGGTGTAGCCGTCATACTCGGCGAACTTCGCCTCCAGCTCGGCGGCCTTCATGTAATCGTCGTCGGTCGCATCCGGATTGGCATATATCGCGTCGCGCTCGGTCATGGCTGCCCACATCTCGGTATGGCCCATCATGACCACGTCGAGTACGCGCATTTCTTCGTAGGCGAACTGATCCTGGCGCAGCTTGCCCAGGCGCTCGTTGGGGTCGAGCATGACGGTGCCGGAACTCGGCTCCAGATCCCCTCCCAGGATCTTCATGAAGGTCGACTTGCCGCAACCGTTGGCCCCGATCAGGCCGTAGCGGTTGCCGTCGCCGAATTTGACGGAGATGTTTTCGAACAGCGGCTTGGGGCCGAACTGCATGGTGATGTTTGCGGTGGACAGCACGGGATGGAACCTTTGGAGCGAGAACTCAAACCCGCCATTCTACCATCCGGACACCCTAGCCGGGCCTATCGCTCTGGGTCAAAGCACTGCGGTGGCAAGGTGTGTCAATGAACGATGCTCAGTCCACTTCGGCCAGGGCTCGCAGAGCGGCCAGATAGGCTTCGTCCGGCTGCCAGATTCTCGTGGGAAGACCCGCCCAGGCCAGCGCATCGGCGTAGCGCTGCTCTAGCCCAGGGCTGCCGACGATCTGGATGACGTTTCCGGGGGAACCGCTCCCGGTTTGCAGAATGTCATGCAGTTCGCAGCCGATCAGCAAACCGGAAAGATAGGAAGCAGTGTGCCGGGCCGGCATCATGTCGGTCACCACCAAGGCGCGGCAGCAGAAGGCCATGTGGGTGAAGCTTCCCTGGCGCGCCGCCTGCAGGCCGGCATGAAAAGCTTCCGGAACGGCATCCTCGCTCTCGATCAGCTTGGCAAGCAGGCCGTGTTGACGCAAGGTGGCATAGAACTCGCCTGTCATGTAAGTGCGGAATTCCGTAATACGGCCGCCCTCGACGTGCACCCATTTGCTGTGCGTACCGGGCAGGACGAACCAGCCTTCGGGTGCCCCCAAGCGGAGTGCGCCAAACACCTGGATTTCCTCACCACGTATCACGTCGGGCATGCCGTGCCGGTCGAGGAAGCGATAGCCGGGGACGATGCGGCAACGGGTGCCGATCAGGCCGGTGGGAATTTCGTGCAAAGCTTCGCCGAGCCGCGTAAGGGGATGGGCAACATCGAGGTAGGCCACCTCCTGCCAGCCATTGCGGCTACCCACCATGCCTGACATCAGCACCTCGGCCTGATCCACTTGCAGCGTCCCCATGAGCGCACGCAGCGAGGCTTCGAAGTTACCGTCGACGTGCAGGATGCCTTCGCCATCGGCGTGCCGGCGCAGCAGCCGCCCCTGTCGGTCCAGGACATAGGCACGCCGGTTGCTGCTCCCCCAGTCGATGCCGAGCAATACGGGCATGTCGCCGCCCATGCTCAGGACCAGCCGCCATCGACGATGAATTCCTGCGCCGAGCACATCGGGCTGTCGTCGGAGGCGAGAAACAGCCCCATGCGCGCGATATGCCAGGGCATCAGGTGGCCGGGCAGACACTGGATGCGGCGTATGGATTCCTCGCCCTCCTCGTCCAGCCACAACTCGAGCTGGCGCTCCGTCATCACCCAGCCGGGCGTGACCGTGTTGACGCGGATCTTGTGCGGCCCGAGGTCGCGCGCCAAGCCGCGCGTCAGGCCGCTGACCGCCGCCTTGGTGGTGGTATAGGCTGGATAGCCGCCGCCGGCGATGTGCCAGCTATTGGAGCCCAGATTGATGATGGAGCCGCCGCCACGCCGCTTCATGCCTTCCACCACTGCCTGACAAGTGAAAAACATGGGCCGCAGATTGATCGCGACGCGATCGTCCCAGTATTCCACGCTGACATCCTCGAGCCGGTGCCGCTGGTCGTTGCCGGCATTGTTGACCAGCACATCGAAGTCGCCCAGTTCTGTCGCGAGCGCCTGCATGGTTTGCTGCAATTGCGGAATATCACGGATGTCGCAGGCCCGGAACACCGGCTTGCGGCGCCCTTCCGAAGCCAGCCGTTCGCACAGTTCGAGGCTGACATCTGTGGCGATATCGACGAAAGCCACTGCTGCCCCCTGGTCGGCGAAGGCGCTGACGATGGCAGCACCGATTCCGGAGCCGCCGCCTGTGACGAATACTCGTTTGTCCTGCAATCCGCCATAGCGCGCCAGATTCTCCGGGCCTGTCATGCCCTCTTCCTCCTGAACTTTCATTCTGCTGGCCACTCCATATTGATGCTGTTCCGAAATCCGAATCGCTCACCAAGCGCCACATCTTCTGCACACTTCCATGAGCACCGACAAACCGCAACGCCGCAGCCAAGCCTGGTTCGCGAAGCAGGACCGGGATGGCTTCGTCCATCGAAGCTGGACCGCCAAGCCGGGATATCCGCAGGATTCCTTTGATGGCAGGCCGGTCATCGGCATCTGCAATACCTGGTCCGAATTAACGCCCTGCAATATTCACTTCCGCGAACTGGCTGAATTCGTCAAGCGTGGTGTACTTGAGGCAGGAGGATTCCCCCTGGAGTTCCCGGTCATGTCCCTCGGAGAAACCCAGCTCCGTCCGACCGCCATGCTGTTCCGCAATCTCGCCAGCATGGATGTGGAGGAATCGATACGGGGCAATCCGATTGATGGCGTGGTTCTGCTGATGGGCTGCGACAAGACCACGCCCGCGCTCCTGATGGGCGCCGCCAGTTGCGGCTTGCCCACTATCGGCCTCTCGGGCGGCCCCATGCTGAACGGCAAGTTCCGCGGCAAGGATCTCGGTTCGGGCACTGGCGTCTGGCTGATGTCCGAGATGGTGCGCGGCGGCCTGATGAGCCAGGAAGAATTCGCCGAAGCCGAGTCCTGCATGAACCGCTCGGCCGGCCATTGCATGACCATGGGCACGGCCTCGACCATGGCCTCGATGGTGGAAACGCTAGGCATGTCGCTCCCGGGCAATGCCGCCATTCCCGCCCCCGACACCCGGCGCAATCGCCTGGCCCAGTTGACCGGGCGACGCATCGTGCAGATGGTCGAGGAAGACATGGGCATGGCCAAGATTCTTACCCGCCAGGCATTCGAGAACGCCATCAAGGTCAACGCCGCGATCGGCGGCTCCACCAACGCCGTGATCCATTTGCTGGCCGTCGCCGGGCGCATCGGCGTCGACCTGACGCTGGAGGATTTCGACCGGCTCGGTCACGAGATGCCCTGCCTGGTCAATCTGCAGCCTTCCGGCCAGTATCTGATGGAGGATTTCTATTACGCCGGCGGCCTCCCGGCGGTCCTGCGCGAGATTCAGCAATACCTGCATGGCGATGTGCTGACCGTCAACGGCAAGACCCTGGCGCAAAACATCGAGGGCGCCGAATGCTATAACCGCGATGTCATCAAGACGCTCGACGCGCCCTTCAAGGAGCGCGCGGGAATCGCCGTGCTGAGAGGCAATCTGGCGCCCGATGGCGCCGTCATCAAGCCTTCCGCGGCCTCTCCGCATCTGCTCAAGCATCGCGGCCGCGCCGTGGTATTCGAAAACATCGAGGAGCTTCGCGCCAAGATCGATGATCCCGAGCTGGACATCGATGAGAACTGCGTGATGGTCTTGAAGAATTGCGGGCCGACCGGCTATCCCGGCATGGCCGAGGTTGGCAACATGCCGCTGCCGCGCAAGATTCTGGAAAAAGGCATCACCGACATGGTGCGGGTGTCCGATGCGCGCATGAGCGGCACCGCCTACGGTACCGTGGTGCTGCATGCCTCTCCAGAAGCGGCAGTCGGCGGTCCGCTGGCCCTGGTGCGCAATGGCGACATGATCCAGCTCGATGTGGAGGAGCGCAGACTGCACCTCGAGGTGGCACCCGACGAACTGTTGCGGCGCAAGGCAGAATGGGTTCCGCCCCCGCGTCCGGCGCGCGGCTACGCCAAGCTGTACACCGACCATGTGCAGCAGGCCCATTTGGGCGCTGATCTCGATTTCCTGGTCGGCAGCAGCGGTGCAGCCGTGCCCCGCGAATCCCATTAGGCAGCGGAGCGCCACGCAATGAGAACACCCGAATGCATATGGGAAACCAATGCCCTCCTGGGCGAAGGGCCGATGTGGTCGGTCCGGGAACAGGCCTTGTACTGGGTCGATATCCTGGGCCACAGACTGCACCGC
>JAEWBA010000185.1 GCA_023391395.1 Pseudomonadota bacterium | reverse complement strand
CTATGTGCTGGAAACCGGCGACATCGCGCTCGAAGGCCCGGCCGTCGAGCTGGCCAGCAATCCCAAGGTGATCGAAACCTATCTCGGCCTGGGTAAGGGCGGCAACAGGAGCGCCCCCGACCAGATGGCACAAGCGCAAGCGGTGTAAGATAAGGCGGCCCCGACAGGGGCCGTTTTCACGAGTGCGAATTGATCCATTCCACCGGGAGGAATTTGCCGCATGAAGATCGGTCAGGTCCGGCAGCACGCGATGGCGCTACCCGAAGTGACGGAGGAACCGCATCACCAGCTCTCATCCTTTCGCGTGCGCGGCAAAATCTTCGTCACCATTCCACCGGACGCCGAGCACGTCCACATCTTCGTCCCGGAAGCGCAGCGTGAGAAGGCGCTTGCCTTGTACCCGGAATTCCTCGAGAAGCTGTTATGGGGCGGCAAGGTCATGGGCATCCGTGTGCGGCTTGCGACCGCCAAGCCGACGGTGATCAAGGCGCTGCTTACTGAGGCATGGCAGTGCAAGGCTCCGAAGTCCCTGGTTTCCGCGCGGGCGTAGACGATATAAGTCGCATTGCAGCGCGTCTTGCGTGGCGCCGCTGCCATCCTGACAAGGAAATGAAGCACACCGGCAAACTTGCCGCGCATATGAGAAAATTTTGCCGTGCGCTAGTCACAGGCACGGCAAGCTATCGATCCAGCCGCCATCCTGGCTTCATCCGACTCGAGGCGTGCCGCCCGGTTTGATCAACCGACGGTTTCGCGCCCGCATTGCCCGTTCGCCCTCGTCCCTACACACACTCCTGCCCGGTTTGCAGCCGCAGCGCCAGGGTGCGCCCTTCCAACGTCGCTGTAACCGTCTTGCGTTCGCTCCCTCTGCGGCGCGGCAGCCGTTTTCGCAAAGCATTCAAACAAGGATTTCGCAATGAGCACGCAGCAAGCCAGCTCCCCAGCCGCCGGTACCGCGGTGAACTCGCCCGCACGGGTATTGTTCGCCAGCCTGATCGGCACCACCATCGAGTTTTTCGATTTCTACATCTACGCCACCGCCGCCGTGCTGGTGTTCCCCAAGCTGTTCTTCCCGGCCTCGGAACCGACCGCGGCGACGCTGCAATCGCTGGCGACGTTCGCCATCGCCTTCTTCGCGCGCCCGATTGGCTCGGCCCTGTTCGGTCACTACGGCGACCGCATCGGCCGCAAGGCGCCGCTGGTGGCGGCCTTGCTGACCATGGGGATTTCCCCCGTCGTGATCGGCCTCTTGCCCACCTATGCCTCGATCGGCGTGTTGGCACCGATCCTTCTGGCGCTGTGCCGCTTCGGCCAAGGCCTGGGCTTGGGCGGCGAGTGGGGCGGCGCCGTGCTGCTGGCGACCGAGAATGCGCCGCGCGGCAAGAGCGCCTGGTACGGCATGTTCCCGCAACTGGGCGCGCCGATCGGCTTCTTCCTGTCGGGCGGCAGCTTCCTGCTGCTGGGCGAATTCCTGACGCAGGAACAGTTCTACAGCTTCGGCTGGCGCATTCCCTTCCTGGCGAGCGCGGTACTGGTACTGATGGGCTTGTATATTCGCCTGAAGATTACCGAGACGCCGGTATTCCAGAAGGTGCTGGACAAGCAGGAGCGGGTCAAGGTGCCGGCGCTGGCCGTGATGCGCGAGCATACCCGGCCGCTGGTGCTGGGCACCGTCAGCGCCATGGCGACCTTCGTGCTGTTCTATCTGATGACGGTGTTCGCGCTGAGCTGGGGCACTTCCGCGCTCGGCTATTCGCGCCACGACTTCCTGCTGATCCAGTTGTTTGCAGTGCTCTTCTTCGGCCTGACCATTCCGCTGTCGGCAGTGCTGGCCGACCGCCATGGCCGGCGTACCGCCATGATCCTGATCACGGTCGCCATCGCCGTGTTCGGCTTGGCGTGGTCCTCGCTGTTCGTGGCCGGCAGCATCGTGCAGGTGACCGTCTTCATGTCGCTCGGCCTGGCGCTGATGGGCATGACCTACGGCCCGCTGGGTACCTACCTGGCTGAGCTGTTCCCGGCGGCGGTGCGCTACACCGGCTCCTCGCTGACCTTCAACATCGGCGGCATCCTCGGCGCCTCGCTGGCGCCGTATGCCGCTACCTGGCTGGCGAGTGAATACGGCCTGGGCCATGTCGGCTACTACCTGACGGCGGCGGCACTGCTGACGCTGGTCGCGCTGTTGCTGACGGCCAAGCCGAAGTCGGATTTCGCGGCCGAGGCCAGCGCCGCCTAGCGCCAATCCTGCGCTTTGACATTCGCGTGGAGGTCGTGCGGTGCCCGACCTCCACGCGTACTCGGTAGCGGGTTTTTTTCATTGGAATGCGGCCTCTCCGGCCGTAATGCTGGCCGCTGGGCTGGCGTTTTTCCTTTTTGTCTCCATATTATTTCTATTGGCGGGCGGTCAGGGTGAGATTCTTGACCGCCATGCTGCCGTGTTCCTTGCCGTTTGGAACGATGATCCCTTCGATACGGCAGAGAACGAAGAGTACTCACAGAAATGGAGCCCGATATGCTGGAAATCCGCCGGAGCAACGACCGCGGCCGTGCCGATCACGGCTGGCTGAGGTCTGCCCATTCCTTTTCCTTTGCCGATTACTACGATCCCAAGCACATGGGCTTCGGTCCGCTGCGCGTCATCAATGAAGACCGGGTCTATCCGGGGCGCGGTTTCGGCAATCATGGCCACCGCGACATGGAAATCATTTCCTACGTGCTCGACGGCTCGCTGGCACACAAGGACAGCATGGGCAATGGTTCCTCCCTGCGTTACGGCGACGTGCAGCGCATGAGCGCCGGCAGCGGCGTGGTGCACAGCGAGTTCAACCATTCCACGACCGAGCCGGTGCATTTCCTGCAGATTTGGATTGAACCGAATCTCCGCGGCATCGCTCCGAGCTATGAAGAAAAGCATTTCGATCCCGAATCGAAGAAGGGTCGCCTGCGCCTGATTGCCTCGCCGGACGGCCGCGACGGTTCCGTAACGATCCACCAGGATGCGATGCTCTATGCTTCCATCCTCGAGGAAGGCGATGGGCCGCTCAAGCACGAGTTGGCGCCCGGACGTAAGGGTTATGTGCACCTTATCCGCGGGCGGCTGATGGTGAACGACGTCGCGCTCATGGAGGGCGATGGCTTGAAGATTTCCGGCGTGAGCAGCATCACCCTGGATCAGGCCGAAGCGGCGGAACTGCTGCTGTTCGACCTGCCAGACTGATCTGGCCAGCGTGCTGGCGCGCTAGGGCACGAATGCGGGGTTTTGCCGGCGCTGCCGGCGCGGAAGGGAACAGTCA
>JAEWBA010000132.1 GCA_023391395.1 Pseudomonadota bacterium | reverse complement strand
ACCCAGACCGGCATGCATGCCCACCACAACCTCTCGCTGGGCGTGGCCAATTCTCTGGTCGCCCTGGAACACGGCTGCGACCGCATCGACGCCAGCCTGACCGGCATGGGCGCCGGCGCCGGCAATGCGCCACTGGAAGTCTTCATCGCCGCCGTGGACCGCATGGGCCTGAACCATGGCTGCGACGTCAAGAAGCTGATCGATGCCGCCGAAGACATCGTGCGCCCGCTGCAGGAGCGTCCGGTGCGCGTCGACCGCGAAACCCTGGCGCTCGGCTATGCCGGCGTGTACTCCAGCTTCCTGCGCCATACCGAAGCGGCGGCACAGAAATACGGCCTGTCGGCCTTCGACATTCTGGTCGAACTCGGCCGGCGCCGCATGGTGGGCGGCCAGGAAGACATGATCGTGGACGTGGCCCTCGACATGCTGAAGAAGGCTGAGCAGACCTAAAACACACTGGAAGAGGGCAGAGCGATCTGCCTTCTTCTTCGTGCGTGGGGCGGCGATACCGCGCAGTGCGTGCGCAGGACGATTCTCTCTGGCGCACCTCTGCTCGCGGCTTGGCAAGCCTGGGCGTCCGCCCGGACAGATGGATGGAAACTACGGATTATCGGCGCTTCGCCTAGCAGTTGCGGCCGCGCTCCGTGCCCGAGTCGGATGCGACTCGAATAGCGAAAGAGGAGACGATGGACTTTCTGATCGGCGCAATTCTTGCGCAGGATGGCATAACCTCGGGTGCCATCTATGCCTTGCTGGCATTGGCCCTGGTGCTGGTGTTTTCGGTCACCCGCATCGTATTCATTCCGCAGGGCGAGTTTGTCGCCTATGGCGCCCTGACCATGGCGATGCTGCAGTTGAACCGCTTCCCCCTGACGACCTGGCTGCTGGTCGGAATGGGCGTGCTGACTTTCCTGGTCGAACTGGGATCGACGCTGCGCAACGCCGAACTGCGTGCGCGCGCCGGCCGCCTCGTGCCCGTCCTTGCGGGCAAGTACCTGGCCTTCCCGATTGCCATATTCATTCTCACCCAACTGGCGGCGCCCCAGACCCTGCCGCTGATCGCGCAGGCCGCCCTGACCCTGGCCATCGTCGTGCCGATGGGGCCGATGCTGTACCGGCTTGCCTACAAGCCGCTGGAAAACGCCACCGTGCTCGTCCTCCTGATCGCTTCGGTCGGCATCCATTTCGCGCTGCTCGGCCTGGGCCTGGTGATGTTCGGCGCCGATGGCTACCGCGCCAAGGCCTTCACTGATGCCCAGTTCGCGCTCGGCACGGTAACGATTTCCGGTCAGAGCCTGATCGTGGTCGCGGTCGCTGCGGTCATGATCGTCGCGCTTTATCTCTACTTCGGCCGTACTTTGCCGGGCAAGGCCTTGCGTGCCACTGCCGTCAACCCGGCCGGCGCGCGCCTGGTCGGCATCGGCACCGCGCAGGCCGGCAAGCTGGCGATCACGCTGGCGGTCGCCATCGGCGCGCTGTGCGGCATCCTGATCGTGCCGCTGACCACGATTTATTACGACACGGGCTTCCTGATTGCCCTCAAGGGCTTCGTCGGCGCCATCTTCGGCGGACTGGCAAGCTATCCTCTGGCCGCGGTCGGCGCCTTGCTGGTCGGCCTGCTGGAAAGCTATTCCTCGTTCTGGGCCAGCGCCTTCAAGGAAGTCATCGTCTTCACGCTCATCATCCCGGTCCTGATGTGGCGCTCGCTGATGAATCCGCATTCCGACGATCATGAATAAGGAGCCGAACATGAATCGAAACAAATGGTTCCTTTGCGGCTTTATTGCGCTGCTCGTCGCTCTGCCGTTGACGCCGGTCCCGGAGTTCTGGATCACCCTGCTCAACTACAGCGGCCTGGCTGCCATCGTCGCTCTCGGATTGGTATTGCTGACCGGGGTCGGCGGCCTCACTTCCTTCGGGCAGGCCGCCTTCGTCGGTATCGGCGCCTACACGACCGCCTATCTCACCACGCAAATGGGCGTTTCGCCCTGGATGACCCTGTGGATCGGGCTGGCGATCACCGCGGTGGCCGCCTTGGCGATCGGCGCGATTTCCATGCGCCTGTCCGGCCACTACCTGCCCCTGGGCACCATCGCCTGGGGCCTGGCCTTGTACTTCCTGTTCGGCAATTTCGAATTCCTGGGCATGTACGACGGCTTGAACGGCGTGCCGGTGCTCGAGTTGTTCGGCCTGCAGCTGCAGTCCGGCCGCTCCATGTACTACCTGATCTGGGCGGTGCTGCTGGTGGGCGTGCTGTCGGTGACCAACCTGCTCAACTCGCGTCCCGGCCGCGCGATCCGCGCCCTCAAGGGTGGCGGGCAGATGGCCGAGGCGATGGGCGTGAATACCACCTGGATGAAGATCGTCATCTTCGTCTACGCCGCGCTCCTGGCTGCCGTTTCCGGCTGGCTGTACGCCCACCTGCAGCGCGCGGTGAATCCGACGCCCTTCAATATCAACTGGGGCATCGAGTATCTGTTCATGGCCGTGGTCGGCGGCGCCGGCTATGT
>JAEWBA010000106.1 GCA_023391395.1 Pseudomonadota bacterium | reverse complement strand
CCCGTCGAGCACGATATTCAGCGCATCCTGATCGTTGAAGCGGAGCTTCTTTCCCATCTGCAGCAAGGCCTGCATGGTCTGCTCGGTGATGTTGTTCGCCAGCCAGTTCGGAATATTGATGTACATGACGCCGGCATTGAAGTACTGCGGATGCTTGAGGCCGAGCGCCGCGCAACGGCGCCGCGTGGTTTCCTCGGCGTCCGGCACGACGATGGCGATATCCGCGCTGATATCCATTTCGGCCATCTCGTCCACCTTGCCCACGCACAGAATGTCGGCATCCAGATACAGCACCCGATCCGTCACTTCGTGCAGCACGTCGGGAATGATGAGGCGCGAAAAGATGGAGAGCGAATAGTAAGAATGCTCGATGAAGAAGGCGAAGCGGTCAGAACGCGCCGGATCGACGATGTGCAAGCGGGTGGCGCAGCCGAAGCGCTCTTCCAGCTCGTCCAGACGCCGCCTGTTCTCGTCCGACACGGTAAATGTCAGCACATGGAAGGTGAAATGCCGGCCGGGATTATTGGCCACGATGGAGGCGATGGTCGCGCCCATGCTGCGGAAGTAGTGATTGTCAACGCAGAAGGCGATGTGAAAGGTCGCACGGCCCGGGTCTTTTGCTGTGTCTTGGGCTTCCATGGAATTGGAGTTCATCGGATGACTTTCATGACTTGTTCGACGGTGATTTCCTTGACCCAGTCGCGGCGCCGCAAGGCGGTGATGACCGTGCTGTTGTCGCGATCTATCGGCACCCATTCCGGGTTCTTCTGGCGCATCAGGGCCACCACCGGCACATGGACGGCGTTGGCCAGATGCATGACTGCGGTTTCCACCGAAATGATCAGGTCGCAATGCGCAAGAAGGGCCGGCAACTGGAAGAAATTCTCCACGGCGCTGAAAATCTGCACATCGCCGAGGGCGTAGGCATCCAGGACCATGCGCACCCGGGCGATGTCCTGCGGCATCGCATTGACCACGAAGCAGGCATCGCTCCAGGCCTCTTCCTTGCGCATGGCAAGAATCAGTTCCGCCACCTGTTCTAGGGACCAGCAGCGCTTCTTGGTCTTGGCGAAGGGATTGATGAAGACCAGCTTGCCGCTGCGCTCCGAAAAACCCCATTGCGCCAGTTGTTCCTGGGCGTAGCGCTGCCATCGTTCCGGAATGTGCACGAAGGGAAAGCGTGCCGGCGGCGGCACGTCCAGCCCGCACAACTGCCGGAACCAGCCCGCATAGACGGCACTGATGTGCTGCGGATCGTGCTTGTCCACCGAGTAGGGCGGAATGGCCGCGTCGAGCTTGCGGTAGGCCAGATGGTGATGCGGCTGGAAGAACTTGGGACGCTTCTTCATGCCGACCACGAAGCCGTTCGGGCTGATGTCCCTGGCCAATCCGGCGTAGAGGTGCGGCCGCAAGGTCGCCAGCGAAACCACGATGGGATAGGCCTCGCGCCGGGCCTCGGCGACTGACTCGCGCAGCCCCTCGGGACTGTAGGTGCGCCGGTAAATCTTCCCGAAGAAAGGGCAGGCTTCGACCCAGTCGTACAGCGAGTATTTTTTCAGCTGCTCCCATTTCGAGGCATCCCCCGTGCGTCGTACTTCATCGACCCAGAGGTGGACCTTGAGGTGCGGGTAGGCCTGGGCGAAAGCCTGAAAGAAATTCTGCAGGTAGGTGAAATCGCCCAGCGCCAGATGGGCGATGAACAGGATCTTGTCGGACTTTTGCAGCAGATCGGCGGGTATGAGCGTGCGTGTCATGAAGAGCCCGATTCAGGATTGCGTGGGCGTGTCTTCCTGCGAAAACTGCAGGCGGTGCAGGTTGGCGTACATGCCTTCCTTTGCCAGCAATTCGGCATGCGTGCCGACCTCGGCGATGCGGCCCTGCGACAGCACCACGATGCGGTCGGCCCGTTCGATGGTCGACAGACGGTGCGCGATTACCAGGGTCGTGCGGCCTTGCATCAGGCGGTCCAGCGCCGCCTGTACCGCGCGTTCGGATTCCGTGTCGAGCGCGGAAGTCGCTTCGTCAAGAATCAGGATGGGCGCGTCCTTGTATATGGCGCGCGCGATGGCGACGCGCTGGCGTTGCCCTCCCGAGAGGCGCGAGCCATTGTCGCCGATGCGCGTATCCATCCCTTCCGGCAAGCCCGCGACCACGCCTTCCAGGTGCGCGGCGCTGATCGCGGCTTCGATGCGCTTGCGGTCGGGCGCCGGGTCGCCATAGGCGATGTTGGCGGCCAGCGTGTCGTCGAACAGGGCGACGTTCTGGCCGACCATGGCGATCTGCGCGCGCAGGCTGGACAGGGAGATTTCCTCGATGGGCTGATCGTCGAGCAGGATGCAGCCACTGCTGGCCGAATAAAAGCCCGGCACCAGGTTCACGAGCGTGGTCTTGCCGCCGCCTGAAGTGCCTACGAACGCCACGGATTCACCGGGCCGGATGTGCAGATTGATATCCTGCAACGCGCGCTCTGCATGGCCGGGATAGGAAAACCCGACATCGACGAAATCGATCTTGCCCTTGCTGCGGCCCGGCAGCGCCTTGCCGCCGGTGCGTTCGACGGGGCTGTCGATCAGGTTGAAGACCGCCTCGGCAGCCGCCAGGCCGCGTTGCAGCGGGCCGTTCACTTCCGCCAGCTGCTTCAGGGGGGTGAGCAGCATCAGCATGGCGGTGATGAAGGAGACGAAGCCGCCGACCGTGATGTCGCCCCGCTCGGACTGGATCAGGGCCATGACGACCACGATGGCGACTGCGCAGGCGGTCATCAGCTGCGTGATCGGCACGGTGGCCGCGAAGGTGCTGGTCATGCGCATGGTGTAGCGGCGCAGCTTTTCCGAGCGGTCGTGAAAGCGGGCGTTTTCGTAATCCTGGCCGCCGAAGGCCTTGATGACTTGCGGAGCGCGCGTGGCCTCTTCGATCACCTGCGTCAGTTCGGCATTCACCTTGAGCGAATCCTGGTTGAGCCGCTTGAGCCGCCTGCCGGTGGCGCGCACCACGACGGCGATCAGCGGCAAAAGGATCAGGGTGACGATGGTCAGCGCCCAGTTCAGGTACAGGAGCCAGGCCAGGAGGCCGACCACCGTCAGGCTGGAGCGGATGATGGAGGTGAAGACCTTGGTGATCATCTCGATGATCTGCTGCACCTCGAACATCATCGAGTTGATAACTTTCCCCACCGTATGGGATTGATAGAACCCTACCGGCACATCAAGGATGCGGGAGAACATCTGCCGCCGCAATTCGTTCAGAAGGCGGCTCGACACCCAGGTCATCATGTAGCTGCTGGTGAAGGTCGAGGCGCCGCGGATGGCGAAGATGCCGATGACCGCCACAGGCACCAGCCACAGCGAGAAGGATGGCTTGCCGGTCGCAAAGCCTTCATCGAGAAGAATTTTGAAGATGTAGGGAACGACCGGCTCGGTAGCGGCGGTCACGATCATGGCCAGGAAGGCCAGCGCCAGCCGCTTCTTGTATGGGCGGTGCAGGACCGCCAGCCGTTTCATGTTGCGCGGAAAAATCATGCGTTCTGTAAGGGGGAGGGAGCGGTCTCATGCCTGCGCAGCATCGCCCAGAAGATCGCGAGGCTGAATGCGTAGATCATGACGCCGTTGTTGTGGGTCAGGAAGGCCTGCGTCAGGCCGAACAAGATATAGGAGACGCCCAGCATGACGCCGCCCACCGCATACGGCAGGGCGCTAGGCGGGGCGGTCCTGGCCTTGCGAATGAACAGGAAAAGCGGCGCGAGGAAGAGCGCCAGCACCGCTGCCAGGCCGGGAAGGCCGCGCTTGACCAGGGCATCCAGATACTCGTTATGCAGGTGGCTGTGGTCCTGGGTGACGGGGTGCACCGTTTTGGCTGCGACCAGCTCCCGCGTACGCTCCATGTAGCCCTGCTTGCCCCAGCCGAGCAAGGGGCGCTCGCGGAACAGGATGAGGCCGGTGCGCCACATTTCCAGGCGCGCACCGGTGGAAGTGCTGGCCTCGCGCTTTTCCATATATTGCTGCGATTCGTCCACCGCCTGAGCCAGACGTCCCTGCAAGCCGGTGCGCGGAATGGCATACAGCACCAGGATGGCCAGCGATGCCGCCACTATGCCGAGCGCGGCATAACGCTTCCCCAATGCGCTTCCATAGTAGAT
>JAEWBA010000397.1 GCA_023391395.1 Pseudomonadota bacterium | reverse complement strand
CATGTCGTGGAATGTGGCGCGCGAGCGCTGGGCGTCTTCCATCTAGTCTCCTGTTGTCGAATATTGGAAATGAATCCGGTTGCTCCGGTCACCACTATTGCATTTCGAGCCGAGGCCGCGCCTTGAGCACGAGCAAACGCGGCGTTTCACACTCTGGACCAGGCAGGTGATGCATGCTGGCGGCTCATCTCTGTCAGAATACGACTGTTCCGTGGCGATGTTCAAGAGTATCGACTTGAGCGTGCCTGAGCGCAAGTCTTGCATGGCAGCTTGCTGGCCGCGCGAATTATTCCGAACCGCAAGCTTGAGCGGCGCTCAAACAGGAATCAGGCCACCTTTTTGGCTGCAAGTATCAAGGATTCGACATGAATGCTCCCGGTCTTCCGGACCTGCTTCACCGCACTGACACTCTTCCCTTCGTCAACTCGTTCGCCGCCTTGCCGCCCTCTTTCTATACGCGGCTGCAACCGACACCGGTCCCTTCTCCCTACTTGGTGTGCGCCAGTGCGAAGGCAGCCGAGTTGATCGCTCTCGACCCGGCCGAATTTGCCACCGACAATTTCGTGGAGACCTTTGCCGGCAATCGCGTGCCTCCAGGTGCCGCGCCGCTGGCTGCGGTGTACTCCGGTCACCAGTTCGGAGTCTGGGCGGGCCAGCTTGGCGACGGGCGCGCGATTCTCCTGGGCGATGTTGACGCACCCGACACAGCTTTCCCCGGCACGATGGAGCTGCAATTGAAAGGCGCCGGGAAAACTCCTTATTCGCGCATGGGTGACGGCCGCGCCGTGCTGCGTTCTTCGATACGCGAATTTCTCTGCTCGGAAGCAATGGCGGCGCTCGGCATTCCGACTTCGCGCGCGCTGTGCGTGGTCGGCTCCGATATGCCGGTGCTGCGCGAAACCGTGGAGACGGCCGCCATCGCCACGCGCATGGCACCGAGCTTCGTGCGTTTCGGCTCCTTCGAGCATTGGTTCTATAGCGATCGCAAGGAGGAGCTGAAGACGCTCGCCGACCACGTCATCGACCGTTTCTATCCCGAGATGCGCAGTGCCGACCATCCCTACCGCGCCCTGCTCTCGGAAGTCGCACGCCGCACCGCGCACCTGATCGCACAGTGGCAGGCGGTCGGCTTCATGCACGGCGTGATGAACACGGATAACATGTCCATCCTCGGCCTGACCATCGATTATGGGCCCTTCGGATTCATGGAAGCCTTCGACGCCCATCACATCTGCAATCACAGCGACCATGGCGGGCGTTACGCCTACGATATGCAGCCACGCATAGGGCAGTGGAACTGTTATGCCCTTGGGCAAGCCATGCTGCCGCTGCTGGGCGACGTGGAAAGCGCCCAAGCCGCATTGGAAGTGTACGGCCCCGCCTACCATGCCAAGCTCGACGAGTTGCTGCATGCCAAGCTGGGGCTGCAAACCGTGCAAGCGGGAGACGCTGCGCTGTTGGATGACATGTTTGCGCTGATGCAGGCCAACCATGTCGATTTCACGCTATTCTTCCGCCGGCTCGGCGATCTGCGGGTGAACGATCCGGCAAGCGACGAACCCTTGCGCGACCTGTTCATCGATCGGCCCGCCTTCGACGCCTGGGCGCTGAAGTACCGCGAGCGCCTGCGCCGGGAAGCTCGTCCCGACGAGGAACGCCGGGCCGCGATGCATGCTGTCAATCCGAAATACGTGTTGCGCAACTACCTGGCGCAGGTCGCCATCGAAAAGGCGCAGGAAAAGGATTTTTCGGAAATCCAGAATCTGCTGGCGGTGCTCGAAAAGCCGTTCGACGAGCAACCGGAGAATGAAAAGTACGCCCAATTGCCGCCCGACTGGGCGGCAGAACTTGAAGTAAGCTGTTCATCATGAGTGAGAAAATCGTCAAGAGCGACGCCGAATGGCGTGCCCAGCTCGACCCGCTGGAATATCAGGTTACCCGTCACGCTGCCACCGAACGCGCCTTCACCGGCCGCTACTGGGATCATCACGAGCCCGGCATCTACACCTGCGTGTGCTGCGGCACGCCGCTGTTCGCCTCCGACACCAAGTTCGAGTCCGGCTGCGGCTGGCCCAGCTACTTCGAACCTCTCGACCCGGCCAAGGTGGTCGAGCGCCTCGACCGCAGCCATGGCATGATACGCACCGAAATCCTGTGCGCGGTCTGCGACGCCCATCTCGGACACGTCTTTCCCGACGGCCCGCCGCCGACCGGACTGCGCTATTGCATCAACTCCGCGTCTCTGCGCTTCGATCCTCAGGCACCCGAAAACAAATAGCAGACATGAAGTTCCTGTTCGACATCTTCCCCGTCATCCTCTTTTTCGCGATGTTCAAGTGGGGGGAAAACAACCCGGAAGCGGCGCAGGCCTTGGTTCAGCAAACCCTGTCCGGACTCGTGGCCGACGGCGGCGCAGGCGCCGCCGCCCAGGCGCCGATCATGCTGGCCACAGCGATCGCGATCCTGGCCACCTTTGCGCAGATCGTGTGGCTGCTGGCACGCGGCCGTAAAGTCGACACCATGCTGTGGGTATCGCTGGCCATCATTACGGTATTCGGCGGCGCCACCATTTACTTCCACAACGAGACTTTCATCAAGTGGAAACCCACGGTGCTGTACTGG
>JAEWBA010000271.1 GCA_023391395.1 Pseudomonadota bacterium | reverse complement strand
CGACTTGCCATCCAGCGCGCGCCGCATCGGCATCTCATGCCGCAGCTTTTGCAAGTCCGAAAGCGCACGATTGGCCATGCTGCGGGCGCCCAAGTCGCCTTGGGAAGCGAGCTGAGCCACTAGGCTGATCGCGGAATCGAGAAGACCGCGATGAGAAAGACGGCGACGGTCTGTCGGCGCGACCGGGGGGGTGTTTGGGCTCATGCCTTGTCTCCCTTTCTTGTGCCGGCTGATGCCGGGATGAGGCTCATCGGATTGCATGGCTTGCCATTCCATTCTCGCAGCCCCGCTTATTTTTTCCTTGACCCTAAGCAATAACTTTTCCTCCAAGAGGAACCTTTGAGCTTTAATTTCGTCACAGAAATGTTTCACTGGCCGACTTCGGCCACGTTGTTTATCTGGCATCTGTAGTACGCATGACAAGCAAGCTCATTTCTTCCCTGCCTCAAGACTGGCAAAGCTGGATCCACGATAATCTCGCGCGCGGCTGCGAGCCGGGCGGCATGCTCGACATCATGGTGCGCGAGGGGCGCTTCGAACGCACCTTGGCCGAAGCGGCGCTCGAAGAGGCGCGCTGTAGTGATGGGCGCGGCGCGCTGGCGAGACAAGCACGTCCCGAGATCGATACCACCGGCAATAGCGTCCCGACCCCGGACCGGGTGGTGCATGTCTTGTTCTCCTTGGCGGTGCCGCGAGTGGTCCTGCTCGGCAACGTCTTGAGCGCAGAGGAATGCGATGCCTTGTGCGCATATACCGAGCAGCGCCTGCAACGCTCTCCGGTGGTGGCCGATGGCGGCGGCAACGAAGTCCATCCGCATCGCAGCAGCCGCGGCGCCATGCTGGCGCGCGGCGAAACCGAATTGGTGGACCGCATCGAACGCCGGCTGGCGGCATTGGCGCAGTGGCCGCTGGAGCGCGGCGAGGGCTTGCAGGTGCTGCGCTACGAGAAAGGCGATGAGTACCGGCCCCATTACGACTGGTTCGATCCGGCCTTGCCCGGACCGCGCCGCCACATGGAACACGGGGGCCAGCGCGTCGGCACCATCGTGATCTACCTGAGCGACGTCACCGAAGGCGGCGGCACGGCATTCCCAAGCCTCGGACTGGAAGTGCAGCCGAGAAAAGGCAATGCGGTCTTCTTTGCCAATACCGACCCCTTTGGACGTCCTGATCCGAAAACCTTGCACGCCGGTTCGCCGGTAATGCGCGGCGTGAAATACATCGCCACCAAGTGGCTGCGCGAGCGCACCTACTGAACTCCTGAAGAACGCCGGCGCCCATGCCGGCATCTCTTGCCAAAAGGCAAGGGGAACCATCTCCTGTCCGACAGTGACAAAGGAGCATGACATTTCATGCAACGATTGGGTATGCCGCCTGAGCGCGCATTCCCGCAGGCCGGCGCATCAGCCGCGCCGCGCCGGCAAGCTCCGGCAGCCACCATTCCTCCCACGCCTGTAACGTCTTCATCGCCACGCGTCTTGCGCGTTGGCCGGTCATGCAAGCCGTTCGTAAGAATTGCAATTCGGACGAGCGCGCATTGCATGGTCCGGCGTGAAGCCCGTGCGCCTAGCGGCGCCAGGCCGGTCGATGCGTGGGTCGCCGCAGCATGCCGGTTTCGGCTTGCGATGGCACGTTCGTTGCAAATGCCCGAAGCATGTCTGTACTGAGTGGCACCCAGAGGAAAAAACATCCATGCAACTGAGATCTTTCCACTTATCGCTACGCTTCATTCTTCCGTTGGCGCTGGTGCTGGCGGTTTTTGCCTATGCGGTGGTACCGCTGATCGACAATCTTACCCAGCGCTGGTCAGTACGCGATCTGGATGCGCGTTCGCAGTTGCTGGCGACAGCCTTGCAGGACCCGCTGATCGACTACATTCCCCAAGGATCCGACAGAAAGATCAACGAGTTATTCGACCGCGCGATCCAGGGTAAGCGCTTGTATGCGCTGGGATTCTGCGACCCGGCGGGCAATCTGCTATACAAGACCGTGACTTACCCGGAATCGCTGGGCTGCGGTTCGCCCGAGGGGCAGCGCGGCCTGCGTCAATCTCTCGTCAAGTCCGCGCAAGGGCAATTCCATGTCACCGAAAGCCCCTTGAGCGACGAGGCGGGATACCTCGGCAAGCTCATCCTGGTGAACGACATGAGCTTCATCGAGCATCGCAGCGCCGACGCTCGCAAGTACGTCATCGGCATCTTTGGGCTGCTGGCGGTCGTCATTTCCCTGATTACCGTGATCATCGCCCACCTGAGCTGGCGCGGCTGGGTCGCGGCCGTCAAGCGGGTATTGCGCGGCAACCTGATCCATCATCATTCGCCGGCCGCGGCCGGAGCGCCGCCCCCCGCGCCGGCTACGCCGCCGGAAATGCGGCCCCTGGAAAGCGACTTGCGCGCCTTGCTGTATGAATTCAGCGTGAACAAGCAGCGCACGCGCGATGACGCGACACATCTGTGGACCCCGGAAAAGCTACGCGTGCTGCTACGCGAAGAATTGGCCGGGGACGAAGTGCTGGTGGTATCGAATCGCGAACCTTACCTGCACGTGCACGGCAGAAATGGGATCGAAGTACGCCGTCCCGCCAGCGGATTGGTGACTGCCGTCGAGCCGGTGATGCGCGCCTGCTCCGGCACCTGGATTGCCCATGGCAGCGGCTCGGCTGACCGCGAGACGGTGGACCGCAACGACCGCGTGCCGGTGCCGCCGGCGCGTCCCAGCTACACTCTGCGCCGCGTATGGATGAGCAAGGAAGAGGAAGAGGGTTATTACTACGGCTTCGCCAACGAGGGCTTGTGGCCTCTGTGCCATATCGCTCACGTGCGACCGGTGTTCCGCTCCTCGGACTGGGAGTATTACGAGGCCATCAACCGCCGTTTTGCCGATGCCGTGATCAAGGAAGCGCGCACCGACGACCCGGTGGTGCTGGTGCAGGATTATCACTTCGCGTTGCTGCCGCGCATGGTGCGCGAGGCGCTGCCCAAGGCCACCATCATCACCTTCTGGCATATCCCCTGGCCGAATCCCGAATCCTTCGGCATCTGTCCGTGGCGCGAGGAAATCCTGGAAGGCTTGCTGGGCAGTACCATTCTTGGCTTCCACACACAGTTCCACTGCAAGAACTTCCTGGAAACCGTGGATCGCTATCTCGAAACCCGCATCGAGTACGAGAATTCGACCATTTCCTACGGTGGCGAACTCACCCAGGTGGAAACCTACCCCATCTCGATTGCCTGGCCTGAGGAAACGCAAACACCTGAAATTGCGGAATGCCGCCGTGCCATCCGCCAGGAGCTCGGCCTGCCGGCGAGTCAATTGCTTGGGATCGGCGTGGACCGTTTAGATTACACCAAGGGCATCATCGAGCGCTTCCAGGCGGTGGAAAGAATGCTGGAACTGTATCCGGAACTGGTCGGGCGTTTTACCATGGTGCAGATTGCCGCCCCCAGCCGCTCCTCGCTCGACGAATACCAGAACTTCGAGGCCCGTGTGCGCGCGCTGGTGCAACGTATCAACAAGCGCTTCTCCAGCGGCAGCTACGAACCCATCATCCTGAAGGCGGAGCACCACGATGCCGAGCAGGTAAGCCGCTATTACCGAGCTGCCGACGTCTGCCTGGTCACCAGCC
>JAEWBA010000214.1 GCA_023391395.1 Pseudomonadota bacterium | reverse complement strand
GCTTGGTACTGTCGATACCAAATGCCGCCTTGGCGGCAAAACTGAAACAGCAATTGCCCAATCTGCAAGACAAATTGCTGAAGAGAGGCTGGCAGGTTAACGCAATCCGCCTGAAAGTGCAAGTTGGAAAGATTGCAGAAAAACCACCTTCAATCAAGCAGTTAGCGCTGCCTGCGCAAGCAATTTCTTCACTTGCCGAGCTGCAGGCGAGTCTGGAGGATGAGCCGCGCAACGGCGCCTTGAAAGCGGCGCTCGCCGCTCTGCTGGAGCGTCACCGCTCCGACGGCAACAAAGAGAAGTAAGGGTCGCCGGCGCAGCGCTTAGGTGAGCGCCCACTCCATGTCGGCGCGGCCGGCATAGGCGCGCGGCGCGGCTTCCTGGGAGTCGAAGCTGACGATTTCGTAGGCGTCCGGTTGCGCCAGCAAGGCGCGCAACAACTGGTTGTTCATGGCGTGGCCGGACTTGTGCGCGGTATAGGCAGCCAGGAGGGGATGACCGACCAGATACAGATCGCCGATCGCATCCAGAATCTTGTGGCGCACGAACTCGTTCTCGTAACGCAGGCCGTCCGCATTGAGGACGCGATACTCGTCCATCACGATCGCGTTTTCCAGCGAACCGCCGCGTGCCAGCCCCATGCCGCGCAGGGTTTCGACATCCTGCATGAAGCCGAAGGTGCGGGCGCGCGCAATTTCGCGGACATAGGACTCGCGTCCGAAATCGACCTCCGCAATCTGGCCGGTGCTGTCGACGGCGGGATGCTTGAATTCGATGAAGAACTTGAGCTTGAAGCCGTTATACGGTTCCAGGCGCGCCCACTTTTCCTGCTCGCCCTGCCCCTCGCGCACTTCCACAGCCTTCTTGACACGAATGAATTTCTTGGCAGCGCCTTGCTCCTGCAATCCGGCTTGCTGCAGCAGAAAGACGAAGGATGCGGCCGACCCGTCCATGATGGGAATTTCTTCCGCCGTCACATCCACATAGAGGTTATCGATGCCCAGCCCGGCGCAGGCGGACATGAGGTGCTCGACGGTGGACACCTTGGCACCCTGGCCGTTGTCCAGGGTCGAGGCCATGCGGGTGTCGCCGACGCCATTCGCACTGGCCGGAAGATCCGCCGGCGGGTCCAGGTCGACGCGCCGGAACACGATGCCGGTATCCGGCGCGGCGGGACGCAAAGTCAATTCGACCTTGGTGCCCGAATGCAGGCCAACCCCAACGGTCTTGACGATTTGCTTGATGGTGCGTTGCTTTAGCATTGTGAGATTATAGCAACTAACCGGCGAGTCAGTTGTGACCAGTTGTAAGCCCGTTGGGCCGCCACCACGGCGCTTCTTCGCAGTGTTCGCCTGGGTGTTTCATTCATGCGCAAGTGCTGGTGCCTGGCGCTGACACAACCAGTCATCGAGTCGTTTCGCCTGTTCCGTGCTCGCATACAAGCCGAGCTTGGTTCGCCGCCAGAGCACGTCCGCTGCCGTGCGAGCCCATTCGTGGCGCATCAGATATTCCGCTTCCGCCTCGTACAGGCCGGGAACGAGCTGCTCTCCCATCTCCTCCACACGGGAGCGCCCGGCCAGCAGCCCTTCGGTGCGCGTGCCATAAGTGCATGCGTAACGCGCAACCAGAACAGCAGGCAGCCATGCATACCGTCGCTGCAAGCCTTGAACATAAAGCTCGAACTCGAGCACTGCGCGCTTCCCTGACTCGTCGCCGAATAGGTCGCCGCCAGGCAGAGAGGCGTTTTCGGTCCACGGCCCATTCTCCCGGCCCAGCGCGCGAACGATGCCATCCATCGCTTCCTCAGCCAGCTTGCGGTAAGTGGTGATTTTTCCGCCGAAAACCGATAGCAGCGGCGCGCCGGCAGCATCGAACTCGAGCCGGTAATCGCGCGTGACCGCCGACGCTTCCGCAGCCGTATCCTCGATCAGCGGCCGTACCCCGGAGTAAGACCAGACCACATCGGCGGCTTGCACCGGTTTCTTGAAATAGCGCCGCGTCAGCTCGCACAGGTAAGCAATTTCCGCATCGTCGATGGCGACCTTGTCGGGATCGCCATGGAATTCCAGGTCGGTCGTGCCGATCAGCGTTAAATCCTGCTGGTAGGGAATGGCGAATACGATGCGCCGGTCAGGATGCTGCAGGATATAGGCGTAGGGATGCTCGAACAATCGCCTGACCACGATATGACTGCCCTTGACCAGACGCAGGCGGCCTGAGCGTGCAATGCCGGCATCCCGCAGAAAATCTGCCGTCCATGGCCCGGCGGCATTCACCAGGCAACGGGCCTTGACCTCAATACGGCGACCCTCCTCCGTCTGCAGGATGGCCTGCCAGTGCGCAGGCATCCGCTCGGCGGCCACGCAGGCGGTCCGGGTCAGTACGACTGCGCCTTTCTTGGCCGCGTCCAGCGCGTTGAGCACCACCAGGCGCGCATCGTCGACCCAAGCATCCGAGTACATAAAGCCGCGCGTAAATTCCGTCTTCAAGGGCTCGCCGGCGGCGTGGCGGCGCAGATCGATCGTCGTGGAAGGCGGCAGCAGTTCACGTTTCGCCAGGCGGTCGTAGAGGAAGAGACCCAGGCGCACCATCCACACGGGGCGCTGACCTTTGTCGTGCGGAAGCACGAACCGCAAGGGCCGGATGATGTGGGGTGCCGAGCGCAGCAAGACTTCCCGCTCCATCAAGGCCTTGCGCACCAAGCCGAACTCGTAATGCTCGAGATAGCGGATCCCGCCATGGATCAGCTTGCTGGAGGCGGAAGAGGTGTGCGACGCCAGATCGTCCTTCTCGCACAGCAGGACCGATAAGCCGCGGCCGGCGGCATCGCGCGCGATGCCTGCGCCATTGATGCCGCCACCGACGACCAGGAGGTCGCAATCGTAATTGTCGGGTCCGACTGTCATCATCCGAGGATAGCGAATTCCGGCTCACGCGGTGCGAAAAAAACGGCGCCAAGTGCGCCGTTCTCTTCTCTATCGCGTACCGTCTTCTTTAGCCGAGCTGCGACAGCAGCGTTTCGGCATTGGATACTTCGAATTTGCCGGGCTGCTCCACATTCAATTGCTTGACCACGCCATCGTCCACCAGCATCGAATAGCGCTGCGAACGCACCCCCATGCCCTTGGCGGTCAAATCCATTTCCAAGCCAAGCGCCTTGGTGAAAGTGGCACTGCCATCCGCCATCATGCGCACGGTGCCGCTTGCCTTCTGATCACGACCCCAGGCGCCCATGACGAAGGGGTCGTTGACGGAGATGCACCAGATCTCATCCACGCCCTTGGTCTTGAATTCCTGCGCATGCTGCACATAACCCGGCACATGCTGCGCCGAGCAGGTGGGAGTGAAGGCGCCGGGAAGGCCGAAGATGGCAATTTTCTTGCCCTTGGCGAGTTCCGCGACATTGAATGTGTTGGGGCCGAGCGAGCAGCCCGCCGTTTCGGTTTCGATGAATTCCGAGAGCGTGCCGTCGGGCAGCCGATCGCCGATCTTGATGGTCATGGTGGTTTCCTCCATCCGCAAGGGATTGCCGAACAAAAATACCGCGCCCGATGAGCGCGGCCCAGATTCAGCAGTATGCCCCTTTCTTGTTCTTTTTGCAGCGGCGCTGCCGCACCCCGGAAGCACCGGAGTGCGACAGGGACGGATCAGTCCGCCTGCTTGCGCAGGAAGGCAGGAATATCGTAGGTTTCCATGCCGTTCTTTTCCAGGGCACGCACGGTTTCCGATGCCGATTCGCGGCGCCATACGGCCGGCGCCTTCAAGCCTTCAAAGGATCCGCCTTGCGAGCCACCCTGGTTCATGCCGCCGTGAGCCATGACGGGCTCGTTGTTCGTGCCCGTGCGCAGCACCGGCGTCTGCACCAGTTGCACGCCCTTGCGAGCGCGGCCCAGGCCGGTCGCCACCACGGTAACGCGGATATCGTCGCCCATCGAGTCGTCGTAGGCGATGCCCTGGGCGATCGAAGCGTCCGGTGCGGCGAAGGCACGCACGGTTGCCATGACTTCCTTGATTTCCTTGCCCTTCAGGTTGCGGCTGGCAGTCACGTTGACCAGCACGCCGCGCGCGCCGGACAGGTCGATGCCGTCCAGGAGCGGCGAGGCGACGGCCTGCTCGGCGGCGATGCGCGCGCGATCGACGCCGGATGCAGTGGCGGTGCCCATCATTGCCTTGCCCTGCTCGCCCATGATGGTCTTGACGTCGTTGAAGTCGACGTTGATGTGGCCCGGCACATTGATGATCTCGGCGATGCCGGCCACCGCGTTGTTCAATACGTCGTCGGCATGCTGCAACCATTCGATCATGCTGTCGTCTTCGTAGATCTCTTCCAGCTTCTCGTTCAGGATGACGATCAGCGAATCGACGTGCTTGCCCAATTCCTCCAGACCCTGGTCGGCGATCTCCATGCACTTGGCGCCTTCATAGGAGAAGGGCTTGGATACCACGGCCACGGTGAGCGCGCCCTGTTCCTTGGCAACCTGGGCTACGATGGGCGCCGCACCGGTACCGGTGCCGCCACCCATGCCGGCGGCGATGAAGACCATATGGGCGCCGCGCAAGGCATCCTCGATGCGGCTGCGCGAGTCTTCCGCCAGTTGGCGGCCGACATCCGGCTTCATGCCGGCGCCAAGCCCGGTATCGCCGATCTGGATGATGTTATGCGCCTTGGACTGCGCCAGTGCCTGGGCATCGGTGTTGGCGGCGATGAACTCGACGCCGGACACGCCCTTGTTGATCATGTGCTGCACGGCGTTGCCACCGGCCCCTCCCACACCGACAACCTTGATGACGGTCCCCAGCGTTGCATTGTCGAGCATATCGATTTCCATGATGTTCCCCTTTATCAAATATGCAGTTCTCAGTCGTTAATCACCACGCGGTGTGGCGACTAGCAACTGCTAACTGCGGTTGCTGACTTACAAAACACAAAATCAAGCTTCGCGTATTGGAAAAGCGCTTCCCTTCGCTCTTCCGGCACGCTCAGAAATTACCCAAAAACCACTCCTTCATTCTTTGCCAGATCGCCTTGATCGAGCCGTCCTGGCGCGTCACCAGATGACCGCGCAGGTATTGCTTCTTCGCTTCCAAGAGCAGGCCGAGCACGGTCGAGTAGCGCGGGCTGCGCACCACGTCCGCCAGTTGCCCGCTGTATTCCGGCACGCCCAGGCGCGCCGGCTTGAGAAAGATGTCTTCCGCCAGCTCGATCATGCCCGGCATCATGGAGGTGCCGCCGGTGAGGACGATCCCCGACGAAAGCACTTCCTCGTAGCCGGATTCGCGCACCACCTGATGCACCAGCGCGAACAGTTCTTCCACGCGCGGCTCGATCACCGCCGCTAGCGCCTGGCGCGACAGGGTGCGCGGGCCCCGGTCTCCCAGCCCCGGCACTTCGAGCGACTCGCCCGGATCGGCCAGCACCTGCTTGGCGACGCCGTAGCGCAGCTTGATCTCCTCGGCTTCGGCGGTCGGCGTGCGCAAGGCCATGGCGATGTCATTGGTAATCTGGTCGCCGGCAATCGGGATCACCGCGGTATGCCGGATGGCGCCTTCGGTGAAGATGGCAACATCGGTGGTACCGCCGCCGATATCGATCAGCACCACACCCAGTTCCTTCTCGTCGGTGGTCAGCACCGCGTCCGCCGAGGCCATCGGTTGCAGGATCAGGTCCGACACTTCCAGTCCGCAGCGGCGCACGCACTTGACGATGTTCTGCACCGCCGACACTGCGCCGGTGACGATATGCACCTTCACTTCCAGGCGAATGCCGCTCATGCCGATCGGCTCGCGCACGTCTTCCTGGCTGTCGACGATGAATTCCTGCGGCACGGTGTGCAGCAATTGCTGGTCGGTCGGGATGTTGACTGCCTTCGCCGTTTCGATCACCCGCGCGACATCGGCCGCAGTCACTTCCTTGTCCTTGATGGCCACCATGCCGCTGGAGTTGAAGCTGCGGATATGGCTGCCGGCAATGCCCGTATACACGTTCCTGATCTTGCAATCCGCCATCAGCTCGGCTTCTTCGAGGGCACGCTGAATCGATTCGACCGTGGCTTCGATGTTGACCACCACGCCCTTCTTCAAGCCCTTGGATTCATGCTGGCCCAGGCCGATGACTTCGTGCCTGCCGTTGGGCAGCACTTCCGCCACCACCGCCACCACTTTCGAGGTGCCGATGTCGAGGCCGACGATCAGGTTTTTCGCGTCTTTTGTCATAGTCTTCCGCTTATCGTTTTGTTCCTTTTGATCCCAGGGTCAAGCCGTCCGCCTTCAGTGCCAAACCATTCGGATACCTCATATCCACACTTACAATCCTGTCCTGCAGGCGCGCAGCCAGTTGCGGATAGACGCCGATCAAGCGGTCGACCCGGCTCTTCAAGGTTGTCGGCGTCTGCTCGCGCCCCAGCTCGACCCTCATGCCATTGCTCAGCTTGATGGTCCATGCATAGCGACCGGACAGGCTTACCGCCTTCGGCGCCAGGCCCAGCGGCGTGAACCAGGTTTGCAATTCGCGGTAGCGCGCCACCACTTCCTTTTCGCTGCCGTCCGGCCCGGAGAATTGGAGCAACTCGGCATCCTCCTCCGCCTCGTCGAGGTTGGCGGTGAACACATCCCCCTTCGCCGACAGCAATCGGCCATCCTCGCCCCAGGTTCCGAGCGGCATGTGCTCCTCGATGGTCACGATCAACTGGTTCGGCCATTCGCGCCGCACGCTGGCCTTGCGCACCCAGGGCACCGCCTCGAAGGCCGTGCGCACGCTGTCCAGGTCCGCCGTGAAGAAATTGCCTCGGATGCGCGGCAGCGCCGTGGCCCGCACCGTCGACGGATTCACGTGGCGCAGTTCGCTCTCTTGGACACCCTCGATGCGAATCGCCTTCAGGGTGAACATCGGCCGCTGCGCCAGCCACCATGCGCCCACGGCCAGCAGGGCGAGCGCAAGCGCGCCCAGTAGGGCGTTCGTGCTTGCGTTCAACATCCTGATGTCGTGCCACATGGTCCTCGTCCAACCCCATTCAGACCGGCTTCCAATCCTGCGACGGCCGCAGGTCCAGATCCGCCATTCCCAATATCTCGAGGCACAAGTCCTCGTAGCTGATGCCCGCCGCCTTGGCCGCCATCGGCACCAGCGAGTGCCCAGTCATGCCCGGCGAAGTGTTGATCTCCAGCAGAAAGGGCGCGTCGTCGCTTTCACGCAGCATGAAATCCACCCGCGCCCAGCCGCTGCAGTCGACCGCATTGAAAGCCTGCACCGCCAGTGCCTGGATGTGGCGCGCCAGTTTCTCATCCAGGGGCGCAGGACAGAGATATTGCGTGTCGTCGCTGAAATACTTGTTCTGGTAGTCGTAATTGCCTTGCGGCGCGCGGATTTCCACGATCGGCAGCGCGCGCGCATCCCTTCCCCGCCCCAGGACCGGCACGGTGAGTTCGCGGCCGCGAATGAATTCCTCGGCCAGCACCGCTTCGTCGTATTTCGCGCACAGGGCAAAGCCCGGCTCCACTTCCGAGCGCTCCGTGACCTTGGCGATGCCGATGGTCGAACCTTCGTGCGGCGCCTTCAGCATCAGCGGCAAGCTCAGCTCGTCGGGCAGACGGCGCAGCTCTTCGGCGCTCGTCGCTCGTGCATCGAGTACCGAGAAGCGCGGCGTCGGCAAGCCGGCGGCCAGCCAGATGCGCTTGGTCATCACCTTGTCCATGCCGATGGCCGAGGCCATGACTCCCGAGCCGGTGTAGGGGATGCCGAGCTGTTCGAGCGCACCCTGCAGCGTGCCGTCTTCGCCAAAGCGGCCATGCAGAGCGATGAAGACGCGGTCGAACTTCTCGGCTGCCAATTCCGCAAGACTGCGCTCGGCGGGATCGAAGCCGTGGGCGTCCACGCCCTTCGCGCGCAAGGCCTGCAATACGCCCTTCCCCGACATCAAAGAGACTTCGCGCTCTGCCGAACGGCCGCCGAACAGTACGCCGACTTTTCCGAATTCCTGGTTCATGTCCTTCGCATTCATGATCGATTCTGCATTCATCCGCCGCTTGCCTCGACGAGTTTTCCCGGCACGCCGCTGATCGACCCGGCGCCCATGGTGATCACCACGTCGCCATCGCGGGCGACGCTCATGATGGTGTCCGGCATCTCGGCGATGTCTTCCACAAAAATGGGTTCCACCTTGCCCAGCACGCGCAAGGCATGCGCCAGGGCACGGCCGTCGGCGGCGACGATGGGCTGTTCGCCGGCCGGATAGACCTCGCCCAGGATCAGCACATCGACGGTGGACAGCACCTTCACGAAATCCTCGAACAGGTCGCGGGTACGTGTGTAGCGATGCGGCTGGAAGGCCAGCACCAGACGGCGGCCCGGATAAGCCCCGCGCGCCGCCGCCAGGGTGGCAGCCGTTTCCACCGGATGGTGGCCGTAGTCGTCCACCAGCGTGAAAGAGCCGCCGCCTGGCAATGCGATTTCGCCGTAGCGCGTGAAGCGCCGACCGACGCCATGGAATTCGCTCAGGGCCTTTTGCGTCGCGGCGTCGTCCACGCCCAGCTCACGCGCGATGGCGATCGCCGCGCAGGCGTTCTGCACGTTGTGCATGCCGGGCTGATGCAGCCTCACCGCCATCGGCGCATAGCCGTCCTGGACCACGGTGAACTCCATGTGGCTGTTGACCGCGCGCGCATCCACCGCCCGCACCTGCGCATCCTCATGGAAGCCGTAGGTGGTGATCGGCTTGGAGATGAAGGGCATGATCTCGCGCACGTTCGGATCGTCGATGCACAGCATCGCCACGCCGTAGAAAGGCAGACGCTGGGTGAACTCGACGAAAGCCTGCTTCAACTTGGCGAAGCTGTGGTCGTAGGTCTCCATGTGGTCGGCGTCGATATTGGTGATGACCTCGATGCACGGCGACAGGTTGAGGAAGGAGGCGTCCGATTCGTCCGCTTCGGCAACGATGAAGTCGCCCGCGCCCAACTTGGCATTGGCGCCGGCGCTGTTCAGGCGCCCGCCGATGACGAAGGTGGGGTCGAGTCCGCCTTCGGCCAGCACGCTCGCCACTAGGCTGGTGGTGGTGGTCTTGCCATGCGTGCCGGCAATGGCGATGCCCTGCTTCAGGCGCATCAACTCCGCGAGCATCATGGCGCGCGGCACGATGGGAATACGCTTGGCGCGCGCCGCCCTGACTTCCGGGTTGTCCGGCCTGACGGCGGTGGAGGTAACGATCGCGTCCGCGCCTTCGACGTTCTCGGGGGCATGGCCGAGGGTGACTTTCGCGCCCAACTTGGCCAGCCGCTGCGTGGCCGCATTGGTGCCGAGGTCGGACCCGGACACCGTATAACCGAGGTTCAGCAGCACCTCGGCGATGCCGCTCATGCCGCTGCCGCCGATACCGACGAAATGAATGCGTTTGACCTTATGTTTCATGTTCTTTGCGCACCACCATGGATGGAATGGTGATACGCCCTGCCT
>JAEWBA010000207.1 GCA_023391395.1 Pseudomonadota bacterium | reverse complement strand
ATATAGAGCAGTTCGGCAGCTTCTTTCTTCATGGGAGAGATACGAGGAGAGGGGTCACAGGGCGGCGCTATTATCCACGACTATCGGCGTGCACGCCATGACGGTGTCCGCATGCAGAGTCGAATCGCGCTCTAAAATGAGGTCTCGTTCATCCTTCTGCCGCCGGTGACGTGCTTTGCGCCGGCGGCCGCCTAGCAACATGCCCGCAGCCGAACTCGTTCCCGCCTCGTTCACCCTGGTCGATGGCGTTCCCTATGCCGAAGCCTATGGCGACGTCTATCATTCGGTCGATGGCGGACTGGCGCAGGCCCGCCATGTCTTCCTGCAAGGGAACGATTTGCCGGACCGCTGGCGCGGCCGCGAGAGCTTCACCATCCTGGAAACCGGTTTCGGGCTGGGCTTGAATTTCCTGGCGACCTGGAAGGCCTGGCGCGCCGATGCGGCGCGTGCCGGCCGGCTGCATTACATCGCCGTCGAAAAGCATCCGTTCCGACGCGAGGACTTGCAGCGCCTGCACGACTTGTGGCCGGAACTGGCCGAGCTCTCGCAGGCCTTGTGCGCGGAATGGCCGCCCCTGCTGCCGGGCTTTCATCGCCTGTTGCTGGACGAAGGGCAGGTGGTGCTGACCCTGGTGTTCGACGACGTGGCGCGAGCCCTGCCGCAAATCGATGCGCGCGCCGACGCGTTCTTCCTCGATGGCTTCGCCCCCGGCAAGAACCCGGACATGTGGGCACCGCCCTTGCTGCAGCGCCTGAACCGGCTGGCTGCGCCGGACGCCACCCTGGCCAGCTACACCGTGTCTGCCGCAGTGCGGCGCGCGCTGGCGCAGGCCGGCTTCGCCTGCGAAAAGCGCCCCGGCTTCGGGCGCAAGCGCGAGATGCTAGCGGCACGCTTTGCGCCGCGCTGGGCCTTGCCGCCCTTCCGACCTGCCTATCAGGCGCCAGAAGAACGGCATGCTCTCGTGATCGGCGCCGGCCTTGCCGGCAGCTTCGCCTGCGAGCGCCTGGCGGCGCGCGGCTGGCGCCTCACCCTGATCGAGCGCCATCCGGCGCCGGCACAGGAAGCTTCCGGCAATCTGGCCGGCATTCTCATGCCTCTGCTGTCGCGCGACGACAATCTCGCCTCGCGGCTGGCGCGCGCCGCTTACCTGCTGGCGCCGCGCATCTGGCGCCGTGTCGGCGGCATCGGTGCCGCCTTCGACGGCGAAGCCTGCGGCGTGCTGCAACTGACGAGCGATGCCGCCGATGCGCAGCTGCAGCGGAAGGCCGCAGCGCGCCATGCCTATCCCGCCGAATTCGCGCAATGGCTGGAGGCGGCCGATGCCAGCCGCTTGCTGAATGGCGCACCTTCCCATGGCGGCTGGCTGTTCCCGGCCGGCGCCTGGGTGCATCCGGGCAGCCTGTGCGAAGCCTTGCTGGCTGCCTGCGGCGAGCGTGTCAAGCGGCGCTTTGCCCGGGAGGTGGCGCGCATGGAGCGCGGCGGCGCGGGATGGCAGGCATACGACGCGCATGGCGGCTTGATTGCCGAGGCGCCACTGGCCATCGTCGCCGGAGGAACCCATGCGCGCATGCTGGCTCAAACCGGCAAGCTGCCGCTGCGTGCCATCCGCGGCCAGGTGACGCATCTGCCTGCGTCCTCACTGCCCGAGCTGCCGGTGGTGGTATGCGGCGACGCCTACATGACCCGGCCGGCGCAGGGCATTTGTTGCGTAGGGGCGAGTTACGACGAAGATGAGGATACGCAACTGCGGCACACGAGCCAGGAAGACAATCTCGCCCGGCTGGCGCGGGTTCTGCCCGGTGCCGCCGTCGGATTGCACGACGCGCCGCTTGCCGGCCGGGTCGGGTTCCGTTGCGTATCCGAGGATCGTCTGCCGTTGGTGGGCGCATTGCCCGCGACTGCTCCGGATGCATCGATCGCGGGCAGTCGTTTGCGTGACGTGCCGCGCGAAGCCGGCCTGCATGCTCTGCTGGCCTTCGGCTCGCGGGGCCTGATCTGGGCGCCGTTGGCGGCCGAGCTGCTGGCAGCCCAACTGGAGGGCGAACCGCTGCCGGTGGAGCAGGAACTGGCCGCCGCGCTTGACCCGGCCCGCTTCGCCCTGAAAGCTTGGCGGCGCCAGGCCGCTTCATCCACGATTGCCCGGAACGATAGCCATGCCTAAGACCGCCAAAATCGTCCTTCTCGTCATCGCCGGCCTGCTGGTTCTGCTGATAGCCGCTGCCGCCATCTTTGCCGCCACCTTCAATCCCAACGATTACAAGCCGCAGCTGATCCGGACGGTGCAGGAAAAGACGCAGCGTACCCTGAGCATTCCGGGCGACATCAGCCTGCGTTTCTTCCCCAAGCTCGGTGCCCGCCTCGGGCCGCTCAGCATTTCCGAGCAAGGCGGCAAGGCCGAGTTTGCGGCCGTGGACAGCGCCAGCGTTTCGCTGGCTCTGCTTCCGCTGCTGTCCCGTGAGGTGGTAGTCGACCGTGTCGAGGTCGAGGGATTGCGCGCCAATATCAAGCGCTTTAAGGATGGCAGCACTAATTACGACGACCTGCTCAAGAAGGAGGAAAAAACCGAAGCCGGCGCCCAGACTGGCGAGCAGGGCGAGAAGCCGCTCGTCTTTGATATCGACGGCATCAAGCTTGCCAATGCCCACATCGACTACGAGGACCAGCAAGCCGGGCGCAGGATCGAACTCGGCCAGATGAGCCTGGAAACCGGCAAGATCGCCAACGGCGTGCCCAGCAGTCTGCGCCTCAAGGCCCAGGTCAAGAGCAGCAAGCCGGCGGTCGACGCCAGCGTCAACGCCAAGAGCGGGTTTACCCTCGACTTGCCGCAGCAGCATGTGGTGCTCGACAAGCTGGATGCGGAAATCAAGGGCGCACTGGCCGGTTTCACCGGGCTGGTGCTGCGGGCAGCCGGCGACGCCGACCTGCGGCCGGCGGCGAAGCGCTTTGCGCTGGAAGGTATCAAGCTCTCGGCCAGCGGCAAGCGCGGCGAGCAGCAGATCGAGGCTAATTTCGATATCCCGAAGCTGGCGATCACCGACGCCGGCGTGAGCGGCGGCAAGCTCTCGGGCGATGCCAGGATGAGGTCCGGCACGCGCGACTTCACCGCCAACCTGAGTGCGCCCAGCTTCGAGGGCTCGCCGCAAGCCTTCAAGATTCCGGCGCTGTCCCTGAACGCCGTCGTCATGGACGCCGGCTTGAATGTGCAGGCCAAACTGTCCGGCGCCCTGACCGGAGATATCGACAAGCTCCTGTTCGCCTCGCCGCAACTTGCGCTGAACCTGTCGGGTAAGCAGGATGGCAAGGCAATCAGCGGTTCGCTGACCACGCCCTTCTCCGCCAACCTGAAGAACAAGATCATCGAGCTGTCCGCCATCGCCGCCAACTTCACCTTGCCCAATCCGGGCGGCGGCACGCTCGCCATGAGGGCATCCGGCAATGTCGGCGCCCACCTCGACAAGGAGACGCTGACGGCCGCGCTCAAGGGCACGCTCGACGAAAGCGCCTTTGATGCCAAGCTTGGCCTGAATGCCTTTTCGCCGCCGGCCTATAACTTCAATGTCGGTATCGACCGGCTCGATCTTGACCGTTACCGCGCCAAGCCCGCCGCCGGCGGTTCGGGCACCCCTCAGGCCAAAACCAATGCAGGAAACAAGGCGACCAAGGAAGAACCGCTCGATTTGTCGGCGCTGCAAAACCTGCGTGCCAATGGCAGCGTACGTGTCGGCAATCTGAAGGCGGTCGGCGTCCATGCTTCCAATGTGCGCTTCGATCTGCGTGCCGCTAACGGCAGGCTCGATATCGAACCGCTCGCTGCCAATCTCTACGGCGGAAGCCTCGCCGGTTCGCTCTCGATGGCGGCCGCCAAGCCGGCGCGCTTCGAGGTGCGGCAGACGCTTAGCAGTGTCGAGGTCGGTCCGCTGCTCAAGGATGCAATCGCCAAGCAGCCGATCGAAGGTAAGGGCAATGTGCGTCTCGATGTCGCCGCCAGCGGCATGACTTTTTCCCAGATCAAGCAAGGCTTGAACGGCAGCGCGCGCCTGGAGTTGCGCGACGGTGCGGTGCACGGCATCAATATCGCGCAGGCGGTGCGCAATGCCAAAGCCAAGCTCGGTGCACTGCGCGGTGATGCACCGGAACAAGGCGGTACCGCATCGGTCGCCGAAAAGACCGATTTCAGCGAACTCTCCGGGAGCTTCCGCATTACCAATGGCATTGCCCGCAATGACGACTTGGACGTCAAGTCACCGCTGATCCGCATCGGCGGGTCGGGTGACATCGACCTCGGCCGCGAACGCATCGACTATCTCGCCAAGGCCACTGTGGTCTCCACCTTACAGGGGCAGGGCGGTCCGGAACTGCAGGAGCTGAAGGGCGTGACTGTGCCGGTGCGCCTATCGGGACCGTTCACGTCGATCAACTGGCGCATCGACTTCGCCGGCCTGGTGAAAGAAATGGCGCAGCAGCGCATCGACGAGAAAAAGGAAGAAGTGCGTTCCAAGGCGCAGAAGGCATTGGAAGATGAAAAGAGCAAAGTGCGGGAACAGCTCAAGGGCGGGCTGAAGGGCTTGTTCGGGAAATAAGGGCCGGCGCAGTTTTGGCGGCACATTGCAAGCGCCTGAAATTCGAGTACGCTGAAACTAGCCCGGACGGTGTTGACGCCGGACTTGTCATCGTGCCGACCTGAGGAGGCCATCATGGACAAGACACTGATTCTTGCAGCGCGCTTGCTGATGTCGCAAATTTTTATCATTTCCGGTTGGACAAAGCTTGCCGGCTATGCCGGCACGCAAGCCTATTTCGTCCAGATGGGCCTGCCAGGCGCCTTGGTGCCGCTGGTGATACTGATCGAACTCGGCGGCGGCTTGGCCTTGCTGTTCGGGCTCAAGGCGCGATGGGCCGCCGCCATCCTCGCCTTGTTTAGTGTCGCTTCCGCCTTGATCGCGCACACCCATTTCGCCGACCCCAATCAATTGAACAACTTCATGAAAAATGTGGCGATGGCCGGCGGTTATCTGCTGTTTGTCCGCTATGGTGCTGGATCGCCCAGCATCGATGACAGAATCGAAAGGGCGCACCGGGCGCCGGCGAGAGCCTGAGCGCGGCACAAGATATCCGCCCCGCCGCGGCAAGGGTCGAGCCCCGGCAGCGAGTGCATAAGGACGCTTGCCACCCCGAGTGGCGTCGCCGCAAGACCCCTTGATAGCGCGCAAACCGGCGGAAGAACCCGCGTGTAAGGAAAGAGTCCATCGATCTGGAGGCGCGGCGATCGATGAGAATCATCTTGATGCTGGCCGGGACGGCGATGCTGGCAGTCGCCGCCGATGCAACGGCGCAAGACAGTCTTACCCTGTATGGCACGGTAGATACGGCGCTGACGTATGCAAGCAATCAGGGCGGCGCCTCGAGTACCTATCTGCGATCTGGCAATCTTGCCGCCAGCAAGCTGGGATTCAAAGGCACTGAGCGCCTGAACCGCGAAACGCAGGCGCTGTTCGTTCTGGAAACGGGCATCGACCTCAACACTGGGGCGCAAACGCCTTCTGGCCTGCTGTTCGGTCGCCAAGCCTATGTCGGCCTGGCCGATGAGCGCTACGGCACGCTGAGCGCGGGACGGCAATACACGCCCTATTATCTCTTCGTGGGCACAATCGGCCCGGTCAGCGCGTTGACGGGAGCCACCGGCGCCCATCCCGGCGACATCGACGGACTCGACACCACCATCCGCGTCAACAACTCTCTGAGCTATACCTCGCCGGACTGGGCGGGTCTGCAAGCCAGCGTGCAGTTCGGTTTCGGCGGCGTCGCCGGCCATACGGGAAGCGGCAGTTCCCTGAGCGCCGCGCTCAAATACGACCGCAACTCGTGGAACTTTGCGATCGGCTATCTGAAGCTGAAAAACGGCGAGACTCCCGGCATCCGGGATCCGAACGCATCGGGCAGCTTCGGTATCTCCTCTGTGAACAACGGCTACATCTCCGCCGATTCGGTGCAGCACATCGCCGCAGCGGCGCGCTATACAGCCGGCAAGCTGGCCGTGGGTGCAGTCGCTACCAATGTCAGTTTTCGGCCGGGCAGCGGTTCCCTGTTCCGCGACACCGCCATCTTCAACACCGTCGGGCTGTATTCGTCCTATCAATTGACGCCCGCCCTGTTTCTCGCCGCCGGTTATAGCTATACCCGGGAAACTGCCGCCAATGGCATCGGCGATCCGGCGAAATACCATCAAGTGTCGCTGGCGCAGACCTACTCGCTTTCCAAACGCACGGC
>JAEWBA010000097.1 GCA_023391395.1 Pseudomonadota bacterium | reverse complement strand
GGCTTGCAGAATATTGACGTCGATCATTTGTCCGATCAGACGTTCCGGATGCGGGCCCCCGGCAAAATTGACGACCCGGTTGTTTTCGGTGCGGCCCTGCAGATCGCCGCCGCCCTTTTTCGAAGGCCCTTCGACCAGGATGCGCTGCACCGAGCCAACCATGTCCTGACTGATCCGGCGGGCATTGGCTTCGATGGTGGCCTGCAGATGCTGCAGGCGCTTGAGCTTGACCTCGTGCGGCGTATCGTCCGCCAGATTGGCCGCCGGCGTGCCGGGGCGCGGACTGAAGATGAAGCTGAAACTGGTGTCGTAGCCGATGTCCTCGATGAGCTTCATCAACGCTTCGAAATCCGCCTCGGTCTCGCCGGGGAAGCCGACGATGAAGTCGCTCGAAATCGCGATATCGGGGCGCACCGCGCGCAGGCGGCGGATCACCGATTTGTACTCCAGCGCGGTATAGCCGCGCTTCATCGCCATCAGGATGCGGTCCGAGCCGTGCTGGGCCGGCAGATAGAGATGATTGATCAGCTTCGGCACCTTGGCATAGGTGTCGATCAGGCGCTGCGTGAATTCCTTGGGATGGCTGGTGACGAAACGGATGCGCTCGATGCCGGGAATCTCGGCGATGTATTCGATCAGGAGCGCAAAGTCGGCGGTTTCGCCATCGGCCGCATCGCGGCTCATCGCGCCGCGATAGGCGTTGACGTTCTGCCCGAGCAGGGTGATTTCCTTCACGCCCTGGTCGGCCAGGCCGGCGACTTCGGTCAGCACGTCGTCGAAACGGCGCGAGACTTCCTCGCCGCGTGTATAAGGCACCACGCAATAGCTGCAATACTTGCTGCAGCCTTCCATGATGGAGACATAGGCCGAAGCGCCTTCCACCCGCGCCGGCGGCAGGTGGTCGAACTTTTCGATTTCCGGGAAGCTGATATCGACTTGCGCGCGGCCGCTGTCGCGCCGCTGGCGGATCAGTTCCGGCAGACGATGCAGGGTTTGCGGGCCGAACACCACGTCCACGTAGGGCGCGCGCTTGACGATGGCGGCGCCTTCCTGCGAGGCGACGCAGCCGCCCACACCGATGACGAGATCGGGCTTGCTGTCTTTCAGCTCGCGCAGGCGGCCGAGATCGGAAAACACCTTTTCCTGCGCCTTCTCGCGCACCGAGCAGGTGTTGAGCAGGATGACGTCGGCATCTTCCGGCGTGTCGGTCTTGACCAGTCCTTCGGAGGCATTGAGCACGTCGGCCATCTTGTCCGAGTCGTACTCGTTCATCTGGCAGCCGAAGGTCTTGATGAATACTTTCTTTTGCATGGTGCTACGGCAAGTCTATGGGTGCTTCGGCAAGGGGCGATCCGCCTCGTCCTTGGTCAGAATCCAGACGCGGTCGATGTCGCCTTGCGGATCCTCGGTGTAATTGACGGCGTAGTCGCCGCTGCGCAGCGAAGCCGGCGTCTCGATGAGATTGTCCTGATTCCAGATACGCGCGCCCGGCGAAAGCGTGCGGTTCTTGCCGTCGATGACGATATTCGGATGCAGTCCCGGCGCCATGGTGCCGCGCTTGGCAATCGGCGGAAAAGGCCGTTCGAAGGCGGCCGCCGGCAGCATGATGCAAGCCGCAAGCAGGGGAATCAGGAAAGCTCGACACCGCATGAAGGCACCTCGTGCATGACTGGAATGCGTCGCCGCGCAAGGCACGCGGGCACAAAAGTATAGCACCGGCGTTTTTCGCTCATCCGCCTTTGCGGCAGGAGCGCGTCGGGCATGCGCGATGCCGGAAAACAAAATGGGTTACGAGAGACTCGTAACCCATCGAATTTGGTGGTGATAGGTGGACTTGAACCACCGACCCCAGCATTATGAGTGCTGTGCTCTAACCAGCTGAGCTATATCACCGGAAAGCCGCGAATTATCGCGTCTTCAGTGTTTCCTGTCAAGATCGGCGACGCCAGGTCTCAAGCCGGCCTCCACCCGTGCCACCACCAGGGCGGCCGCATTGTCGGCATTGCAATCGACGACCATGCGCTCCGGCATGGAACGCAGCCAAGTCAGTTGCCGTTTCGCCAGTTGCCGGGTGGCGGCGATGCCCTTTTCCTGCAACGTTGCGCGATCATAGGCGCCATCCAGGTATTCCCAAGCCTGGCGATAACCGACGCAGCGCATCGAAGGCAGGCCCAGATGCAGGTCGCCGCGTGCGCACAGTGCCTGCACCTCTTTCAGCAAGCCGTCGTTTTCCAGCATGGCATCGAAGCGCGCGGCGATGCGTGCATGCAGCACCGAGCGCTCGGAGGGTTCCAGCGAAATCGGCAAGAGCTCGAAGGGCAGAGGGTCCGGCTGCGCCTTGGACAACAATTGCGACATCGGCTGGCCGCTCAATTCGATTATTTCCAGCGCGCGCTGTATGCGTTGGGAATCGTTGGGTTTCAGGCGCGCCGCCGTTTGCGGATCCAGTTCGGCGAGGCGGGCATGCAGGGCCGGCACGCCGATGCGGGCGGCTTCTTCGTCGAGACGGGCCCGCACTTGCGGATCGGCTTGCGGCAAGGCGTCCAACCCGTCCCGCAGTGCCTTGAAATAAAGCATGGTGCCGCCGACCAGCAAGGGCAGCTTGCCGCGCGCATGGATTTCCCCGACCAGACGCAGGGCATCTTCTCGGAACTGCATGGCCGAGTAG
>JAEWBA010000141.1 GCA_023391395.1 Pseudomonadota bacterium | reverse complement strand
GCGCAGCACATTGCGGATCGAGACTTCGCCGTACGGATAACCGGAGAGCTCCGGAATGTAGGTCGCAATCTTGTCATCCAGAGACTTGATCTTTCCTTCCTCGAGCGCCACACCGAGGGCGACACTGGTGATGGACTTCGCCATGGAGAAGGAAAGAAATCTGTCGCTTGCCTTCCGGCCGTATTGGTAACGCTCAACCAGGATCTTTCCATTCCTGATGATCAGAAGCCCGGTGATACGCTGGCGCTGCAGGAAATCATCGATGGAATAGGATGCGCCGCCGAATCGATAACGAATGTCCGGCGCCGTCTTTACCGGCTCGAGCGGCATCGGCGAGTCGGACTTCTCCAGTTTCCGGGTCGGGAAAATCGTTTCGAAGTGCGAGAATGAACCGACGCGGACGCTTTCGTCAAAAAACCAGTTTTGCCGCGTGCCGACCGGATAGCCTTTGTCCTTGCCAAGCTGATGTTCGTCCGGCGCCGCCTGCACGGGCAGGGACGACAGCAGGAGCCCGGCCACGAACGCAAGGGAAAGCAGTGCCGGCACGGACTTGCCGGACAGGTGTCGAATCAGGAATGTGTTCATCGTCTCCTCCTTGTATGAATTGGAGGCACGATAAACAGTGACGTCGCGTCACGGTCAACGGCTTTTTGGCGCGCGGTGTGGAAGATCCGTTTCCAGCCTGGCCCCGGCGCGGCGCACGAAGCTGCGCACTTCGGGGCTCAACGGCGATCCGAGCTGCAGGAAGGGCTCGCTCTCCAGTGCCGTAATGAATTTCTTTCTGATGATGGGATCGTGATCGGTCAAATCATCCATGAGCTCATTCCACTGGACGACGAGTCGCCTGACCGGGTCGCTGTCCAGCGAAAGCTTTTGCCGGATGGCCTTTTTTGCGGCCTTTTCCAGGGCCGCCCATCGCTCCTCCAGCCCCTTGTGAAGTCGGCTGATGTCGTCGATGGTGAGGTGCTTCATAAGCACAGTGTGCCGAAGCCGCACCGCCCGCGCGATATAGCCCTGGATCTCCGGCCCCACTCCGTTCAATTGCCGGGTCGCGCCTTCCTGCACGCTCATCGTCCACCATCGCGCGACCAAGTCGGAATCGTTCTGCATCCAGCGCATGGAAATGTCCATCGACCGGCGCGCGAGGCTCTGCGCCCGGGCAGAATCCGGTGGTACCTGTTCCTTGATGGCAGCACGGATTTCTTCCATCAAGGGCACCCACTTGGATTCCACTTCCTTGCGCCGCTCGGATATCAGCTTGAACTCGCTTGCCGTCATGTATTTGCGATGCACGGTCATGAGTTCGAGCACGGAAAGCCAGTCGTCCGCCTTGGGAGGCGGGCCGGCGACGACGCGGTTCTGCAGCACCGACAAGCGATCCCGTATTTCTGCCGCCCGGGCGATTTCCTGCTCGAGGGCATGAACCTGACGCGAGACGATTTCCGCCACAGGGACATCGCCAGCATCGAGCATCTTGCGAATGTCGGACAACGGAAAGCCGAGATCGCGCAGTGCCTGGATATTGCGCAGTCGCGCGATGTCCTTGTCGTCATAGAGGCGATATCCGGAGTCGGAACGTCCGGACGGCTTGAGCAGGCCGATGGAATCATAGTATCGGAGCGTCCGAATGGTGAGCCCGGTGCGTTTGGCGAGTTCGCCGGTTCTTATCATCGTCTAGCCCCTTGGTCGTATTTCTTTGTCGGCTCGCTGTCTTGCAATGTTAGCAAAGCAAATGCGAACTGCGAGGGGACTCCAATGTCCGCTTCTGGCGGGAAGCGGACCTCCTGCAATGGCGATTTTTTTTAGTGGTACTAGGTAGCGCTTGTTAATGCGGCTTGGCGTACTTCGCCACCCCTGTCGCATCGATCAGCACACAGTGCTCGTTGCCCACTATCCAGGCATCGTGTGCCGGCGGCAAGCCTGCCTCTGAAATGGTTTGGCAAAGCCCAAGCCAGCCCGCCGGACAGCCGGATCTCAAATGCCTTAAATCAAAAGCGGCTATTTCTCATGATCACTCGAGGCTGATTCCTCTGCTCTTAGCTAAGGTATTTTGGCCGTCCTCAATGACTTCACCGAACTCACTTTATAAGCTCAATCGCCTAAAGAGTGAAAATGGGTAGCAAGATTGCCTTTTGCTCTTCTCTATCCACAATGATGACTACCTAAAACAATGGGGGCTATTCGTGGGTCAGCGCTCATTTTCCACGACACTTTACCGTTGTATGTTGTGGCTCTTGATGGCGATGCTTCCGCATCTAGGCTTCGCTGACAACCTGATTGATCGAAGGGTAGCGCTGGATACCAGTGGCATCTGGAGTCAATACGATCGGGTTGCGAAAACCCTTCTTATTACCTCCGTTGGCGGCGCACTTTGGTTGGGAAGCGAAGATCGCTTGGGCCGCACTTTTTGGCAAGGATCGGAAGCATTTTTCATTGCCGAAGGCACGACCGAGGTATTAAAGGCAGTGACAGGACGCCGGCGCCCTCGTGAGACGGATGATCCGAATCGATGGTTTGAGGGCGGTCACAGCTTCCCAAGCGGACATGTCTCTGGCACAGCGGCATTAGTGACGCCTTTCATCCTGGAATATGGGCACGAGTATCCTGCGGTGTGGGCTTTGGCCACTGTCCCTGCCTACGAAATGGTTGCCCGAGTCAAAGCGCAGGCCCACTGGCAAACCGATGTACTGGCCGGTGCCGCAGTAGGAGTAGCAGCTGGATATCTTACTTATCAAGGCGGCCCTTTCTTGGTACGCGCCTTGCCAGGCGGGGTCTTTGTAGGAATACGAAAAGCGTTCTAAAAAGCGCCAAGACTTCACTTGCGCGGCAACCGCTGCGCTATCGGTAAAAGCTCGACGGCGATACGCCGAAGTGACGCCGGAACATTGCGGCGAAAGCGCTCTGACTTGAATACCCGCAATTGAAGGCAACTTCGATTCCCTTCTTGCCCTCGGCAATTTCTCTGAGCGCGGACAAGAGCCGGGCCTGTTCGCGCCACTGAGAAAACGTCATACCGGTCTCCTGTGAAAACAGGCGGTGAAGTGTGCGTTCCCCCATCCCTATCGCCTCAGCCCACTCCCTGGCATTCGAACGTTCGGCAGGGTGTTCTATGAGCGACTGGCACATCGTTTTGAGCCTTGGATCGCTCGGCATCGGCAAATGCAGAGGAATCGCGCTAGAAATTTTCAGCTCATCGATCAGCAAACCTACGAGTCGCTCGTCTCTCGCGCTCATCTCACGATTCAGGGGGATTCGAACTGCTTCCACCAAGAGCTCCCGCAAGAGCGGCGAAACATTGATCACGCAGGTTTGCTCGGGGAGGCTAGGTACCACACTGGCGTCGATGTAGGCAGTACGCATCTCCACGTCACTGGACATCGTGACGTTGTGACGAAGGCCGGCAACCATCCACAGTGCTCGATTCGGGGGAACCACCCAAGACCCCGCCTCTGAATGCACAACCATCACGCCTTTGGTTGCATAGAGGAGCTGTCCTTTCGGGTGCGAATGCCATCCGGTCGAAGATCCTGCGGGCCACAGGTTTTCCATCGCAACCAGCAGGCGTGGAAGGTCATGGAAATGTTGGTGCTTGTTTGGCACGTGAATCGGCATGGCAGAAACTCTACATCTTTTGGCGGATTAGCGCGAGACGGCCTAATCGAAGCGCCCTACACTTGATGGCTATTGGCGGATGAAGCGCAGCTTTAGCCAATATCTTTTTGCATCCCGTGAACGACCTATGACAAGCAAGACAGCCGTCCTCGACAGCGCAGCTACCTCTTCTGTGACGCCAGCGGCAGAGGAAACCAAAGGAACCTTCTTCGTTGGCATCGTCGGAGCGGCCGCATTCGCTCACCTGCTGAACGACTTGATTCAGGCAATGCTGCCGGCCATCTTCCCGATGCTGAAGACGCAGTTTTCGCTCAGCTTCAGCGAGATTGGCATGATTGCATTGACCTACCAAGTCACCGCTTCCCTCCTGCAGCCATGGGTCGGTCTCTACACCGACAAATACCCCAAGCCCTATTTGCTTCCCTCTGGGATGATGGTGACCTTACTAGGCATAGCGCTCCTTGCGACCGCCGGCAGCTACCCCGTGCTGCTACTCGCCTCCGCGGTAGTCGGTATCGGTTCCGCCACATTTCATCCTGAAGCCTCGCGGGTGGCTCGGATGGCGTCCGGCGGTCGGTTCGGCACGGCACAATCCACCTTCCAAGTGGGCGGCAATACCGGCTCGGCGATCGGCCCATTGCTCGCCGCGGCCATCGTCATCCCGCATGGACAATCTGCGGTGGCCTGGTTCATGGTCGCAGCAGTGGTCGCCATTGCTGTTCTGTTCCGTCTCACTGGATGGACGCTCACGCACGGACACGCCCAGTTGAAGGGACTGGCGCGCCACCAGAAGGAAGGGCTCAGCCGCTCCGGTGTCATTCAAGCCGTAGCGGTCATCTGCATCCTGATGTTTGCGAAATTCGTCTACATCGCCTCATTCACAAACTACTTCACCTTCTACCTGATTCAACGATTCGGGATTGGGGTTCAGGAAAGCCAGATCTTCCTGTTCATTTTTCTGGCTTCGGTGGCCATAGGCACCTTTGCAGGCGGCCCCGTGGGCGACCGTATCGGCCGAAAGGCGGTCATCTGGATTTCCTTCCTGGGCGTCGCCCCATTTGCCTTGGCACTGCCTTACGCCAACTTGTTCTGGACTGCTGTGCTCGCCAGCGCGGTCGGCTTGGTCATGTCCTCGGCATTCGCAGCACTTGTGGTCTACGCTCAGGAAGCCGTGCCCGGCCGGGTTGGCTTGGTGTCCGGCTTGATGTTCGGCCTGATGTTCGGCATCGGCGGCATAGGCGCTGCCAGTCTGGGACAACTGGCCGACGAGTACGGCATTGTCTGGGTCTACGGCCTGACTTCCTTCCTGCCGCTGCTTGGATTGGCGACAGCTCTCCTCCCGAATACTCGCAAGTAAATATGCCGGGCTGAATCCAGGGCGCCCCTCACGGCCGAATAGTTTTGAAGACCTTATAGGTTCTCAGTGCGAGTATCGGCAATTTCGGCAAGCTGGCCACTGGTGGCTTAAACACGCACTTCCTTGGGTGCGACTTTGGAGCATCTCTTATCCAGTCGCCGAATGGCTACTGAGCACACTCCGAGAATCCTGCCCGCGTGCTCATCCCCAAATCTGGGTCTGACGCCGGGGTCGCGATTTGTGGCCACCAAATGTTGATATATCGAAAGTATCCCGGCCCCCCCAGCTGCGCTTGAAGAGAATTCCAGGGCAGGGACGCCAAAAATCAAACTACAGTGCCCGCGTAGGCCACAAGATAGCCTGGCAATAAGCATGCATAAGAATCGCGAATATTGATAAGTATCCATTCCATATTTTTATACTGCGCTAAAAATTTCATACGGTGGAATCGCTGCAATCGATAGGAGGCGAGCCTCGTCAAGGGAGGATGAAACGCAGAAGATATTTTTGCGAGGATGTTTCGGTAACGCAGCATTACAAGACGATATTGTCCGGCTTCAGCAGTAGCGGTCTGGCGCGGTTCGGCCAGCTTTACCAGATTCCAGATGTCACAACAGGAGACAGGAATGAAACGGTTCGCTTTGCTCGCTTTATCCCCCTTACTGATTGTTGCCGCCGGCACTGCATCCGCCGCCGACCCGATCCCCATTGGCATCAGCATTGCCCAGTCCCCTCCCGGGTCCGTGGTCCAAGGCACCCAGGTCAAGGATGGCGTCGAAATCGCCAAGGACATGATCAACGCCCAGGGTGGCGTGCTGGGCCGTCAGATCACACTGGTCTACGAAGACAATCAAGGGATTCCGGAAAAAGGCCGCGCCGCCACCGAGAAGCTGATTTCCAAGGACAAGGTGGTTGCCGTCACCGGCGGCCATCAAAGCTCGGTATGTCTGGCCGAGATGGAGGTGGCGCATCGCGCCAAAGTTCCTTACATCAATACGAATTGCTGGTCGGACGATATACGGAAGAAGGGTTATCCGGAAGTCTTCAACCCGTCCAACTACAACACCCGCGTATCCACCGCCATGGCCGAAACCATCGCCGCCATGGGCGTCAAGAATGTCGTGGCCTTTGCCGAAAACACCGACTACGGCATCGGGCAAGCCAAGCTGATGGCCGAGCTGATCAAGGCCAAGGCGCCTGGCGTCAACTTCAAATATGAAACCCTGGACCGCGCCAGCAAGGATTTCACGCCGGCCGTCCTTCCCTTGCGCGCCAATCCGCCCGACATGGTGGTCAACATCATGCTGCCGCCAGCCGCCTACATCCTGATGAACCAGCTCTATGAACAGGGCGTGGCGCCGAGCGCGAAGACCTGGAGCTATGACGGGGCCGGCATTGCGGACTATCCGGACTTCTGGCAGAACGTCAAGGAAGCCGGCAAGTACATGATCTCCTTCGGTTTGTACCACCCGAAGATGCAGATGCCGCCCCTGGGCCAGCAAATCGCCGCCGAATACAAGAAGCGGACCAAGAACGAACCCAACCGGCTGATCTTCCAGGCCGCCGATTCCGTGCTGCTGGTCGCGGATGCGATCAAGCAGGGCAATAGCACCGAGCCGGCATCCATCATCAAGACCATGCAGGGGATGACCTTCAGCGGCGCCCGTGGCACCTTCCAGTTCTCGAAAGAACCGGGCTACAAGTTCCAGCAATGGGTGGACATTCCCTATGTGAACTACCAGTTGACCGCCGTGAATCAGCCGATTGCGGAGTCTGTCCTGATTCAGGCGCCGGGCGAGAAGCTCGACGTGAACAAGCTGGTCAAGCCGGGCAAGTAGGCAAGCCATGCACACTGCCCATCCCCATCGGGATGGGCCTTTTCCGCCTCCGGAGCCGGGATGGAACCACTGGTAAACGCATTGGCCGGTTTTGCCGAATGGCTCGGCCACGACCATGGCGACCGCGCTGGCGCCTGGGCGGCTAGGCTGCAAATCAACCAGCCGGAAATCGAATCTTTCCGCACCCTGCCAACGCCGCCGGTACACGCCTATGCTGCCGCACCGGCCCGGCTTGAAGCACCGAGCGGCATCGACGAGCCAAGCCACGAGCCGGCAAGCGGCAGGCTGGACGCTGCCACTGCGCTGGAACGTGCGCGCCGCCATCCGGACTGGCATATTTTTACCCGCATTGCCGATACGCCACCGCAAGCGGCGCCCGGCTTCCTTGCCGGCATGCCGGTTGCCATCAAGGACTTGATGGCAGTGCGCGGCTATCCGCTAAGCTGCGGCAGCGGCCTGCCGGCGCAGCCGCAGGAACAGGATGCCGAAGTGGTGGCGCGCATCCGCAGGGCGGGCGGCGCCGTCATCGGCACCGCCAACCTGCATGAACTGGCATACGGCATCACCAGCGACAATCCGCATTTCGGCCGTGTGCGCAACCCTGCCGCGC
>JAEWBA010000400.1 GCA_023391395.1 Pseudomonadota bacterium | reverse complement strand
CCCGGCATCGAAGGCATCGGCTATTCGGTATTTCTGAGAGCGGAACAGAAAGCGCAACATATCGCCGCGGTCCGTGCCGAGGGTTTTCCGAATTACGACATCAAACCCCCGGGCGAGCGCGACGCCTATTCCGCCATCGTGTATCTGGAGCCCTTTGCCGGGCGCAATCTGCGGGCCTTCGGTTTCGATATGTATTCCGAACCGGTGCGGCGCGAGGCCATGGAGCAGGCGCGCGACACGGGCCGTCCTGTCATTTCCGGAAAAGTCACGCTGGTGCAGGAAAGCGGGGCGGATGCTCAGGTCGGCTTCCTCATGTATCTCGCGGTCTACAGCAAGAAGGCGGATAGCCTGGAAGAGCGCCGCGCCAACCTCCTGGGATGGGTGTATGCGCCCTTTCGCATGAACGATCTGATGAGCGGCCTCGACGAGGGCCGGGCCGAGTCGTTTGGGATTGCACTCTACGACGGCAGGACGGTATCCCCCGAGCCGCGCATGTATGACAACCTGCGCGGTCCGCCTGCCTCATACTCCGGCGAGGTGCTCAAGGCAACGCGCAACATCGAAATCGCCGGACACGAATGGACGCTGGTCGCCACCTCGGCCCCCATGATCCGCGGCAGTCCCGAGGAAGAGCGGGCCGAGCTGATCCAGAAGGGCGGCGTGAGCATCGCCCTGCTGCTGGCCCTGGTCGTGTGGTTGCTGCTGGACGACCGGGCCCGTGCATTGAAGGCGGCGCAGCAAGCCATGCACCTGGCTTTATACGATGTGCTGACCGGCCTGCCCAACCGCAAGCTCATCACCGAACGGCTGGGCCAGGCGATTGCCACGGCGCGGCGCGAAGGCACCCAGCTCGCCTTCCTGTTCATCGACCTCGACAAATTCAAGCCGGTCAACGACGAGTATGGCCATGCCATCGGCGACCTGCTTCTGAAGGAAGTCGCGCGCCGCCTGCGCGATTGCTGCCGGCAATCCGATACTGCCGCCCGGCTCGGCGGCGACGAGTTCGTGATGCTGCTGCCCCACATCGAGGGGAAGGAAGGCGCCACGGTGGTCGCCGCCAAGGCCCTGGAAGCCTTGTCCAAGCCGTTCGAGATATCCGGCCTGGACCTGTCTATTTCCGCCAGCATCGGCATCGCCCTCTATCCGACCCATGGCACCGAGGACAAAGTGCTGATGAGACATGCAGATACCGCCATGTACCACGCCAAGAAAAGCGGCAAGAACGCCGTGCGCTTCTACGAGCCGGGAATGACGCCCAACGGACACTGAGGGGCCGACGCCGTTACGGCAGGCCGCCCTACCGCTTCCGGACGGTGCGCGGGAGCCGCACCGGCACGAGGCGCAATTCGCCGCGCAGCATGGGCCTGAGCAGGATCTGGTAGGTATCCACGTCGAAGCTGGGTTTCAATCGCATGGCCGGCGCCGCCGCTCCCTCATCGAAGGAGCCGAGATAAAACCAGCGGTCAATCACATGCGTCTGGCGCCAACCCTCGGATTCCTCGACGATGCCCATGGCGCCGGGATAAGGCCAGGCGATCACGCGCAGCTCGTCGAGAGCGGTGCGCAGGCGTGCCTCGTGCTCCTGCGGCGATTCGGCGCCGACGCAGGCGCCCCGGCAGCGCCCGATCTGGCGCGCGAAGCAGGCGCGACCGCGCGTGGCGCTTTCCAGGCCGGCCAGCGCCGGGCACAGACCCTGTTCGTCGACCACCGCACGCAGGCGCTCGAGAGCGGCGCGCCGCGTGGCGAACAGGCCGTACAAGCCCTCGGTCGCCGCGAAGTCGTGCTCGCGCGCATACACCACTTCGGGGACCGCGCCGCGCGGTCCTGCCGCCAATCGCAGCGAACACATTTCGCGGGTGCGCCGCAGCTTCTTGTTGTGCAAGGGCTGCAAGTCCTTGATCAACCGCGATTCCAGAAGCAGAGCGCCGATCTCGCCGGCGGTGCGGCAGAAATCGACGCGCCGGCTTTGCCGCAGCATGCGCGCCTCTTCCGGCGTGCGCAGGTGCGACAGCACGCGGCTGCGGATGTTGACGCTCTTGCCAATGTAGAGGGGGCGGTTTTCTTCATCGCGGAAGATGTAGATGCCGGGGCGCGAGGGCAAGGCATCCAGGCTGGCACGGTCGATATGGTCGGGGTAGACGAACAGCTCGGCCGGATCGGGCTGGACTACCAGCCCCACGGAGGTAATGCGGGCTTGCATGAAAATCACCATATGGCGGCGAAAGGCAGGCGTGGCGCCCTTCGCCGCGAGATGGCCATTATACGTGCGGCGCTTCGCGCATGGTCATTCGATGATGTGGGCGATGAGGGGTAGATGGTCGGATGCAATCCGGGACAGGCGCGTCCTGTGCACTTCCACATGCACCAGGCGGTGCCGCGGGCGGATCCAGATGCGATCCAGCGCGAGGAAAGGCAGGCGCGAGGGAAAGGTGGCTATGTTCGGCACCGCTTCGAAGTGCGACACCAGCCAACGCAGCGCCCGTCCCCAGACGAACCATTCGTTGAGGTCGCCCATCAGGATAACCGGCATGCGGTCGGTGTCGAAGACTTGCAGCAGGCGGCGCACCTGGTAGCGGCGTTCGCCGGGCAGCAGGCCCAGATGGGTCGCAATGACTCGAAGCGGGTGGCCATGGCAATCGATGTCGGCGTCGACGGCCCCTCGCGGTTCGCGCCGGCCGTGCGAAAGATCGATGGCGCGCCGGGCCCGGATCGGATAGCGGCTGAGGACGGCGTTGCCGAAGCGCCGGCCGGGTCCGTACTGAGTCGGACCGTCGACGCCATAGAAACCGGTTGCCTCGCGCAGCATTTCGTAGACATTCGGCATGCCGCCCCCACCCAGCGGGACTTCCTGCAGCGCAATAATGTCGGCCTCGATCTCTTGCAGCACATCGGCAACCCGGGATGGCATGAAGCGGCCATCGGTTCCGACTGCGCTATGGATATTGTAGGTAGCGACGGTCAGGGGCCAGGGGCTGATCTCCGCCGGTGGCGGGCCTCGGCGAATCTGGGTTGCGGATTCGAAATTCATCGGGGCTCGCCGTCCCCCTTCCCTGCGAACAGGCGTTGCAAGCCCAGCGCCGAAACGATCAGCAGCATGGACAGCACCGCCAGCACGGCCACCGTGCCGGCGCTCGGGTTGCGTATGGCTTCGGCCAGATGATGGGTGAAAGTGACGGTGAGGACGATGCCGGGCAGCATGCCGAGCACGGTCCCGATCAGATAGTCGCGCATGCGGATATGGGAGGCGCCCGCCACCAAGTTCACGATGGTAAAAGGCGCCACCGGCAGCAGGCGCAGGACCACCATGGCCAGGATGCCGCGCCGGGCAATTCGCCGACTGAGACGGTTGATGCGCGGTCCCAGCAGGTGGCGCACCGCGTCGCGCCCCAGCCAATAGCCCAGGCCATAGGTAATAAAGGAGCTCAACAGCGATCCGACCATCGCGTACAGTGCGCCCTCGCCGGGCCCGAATACGATGGCCGTGACGGCGATCAGCAGGGTCACGGGAACCATGAGTGTGCCGGCCACGGCATAGCTGCCGATGACGGCCAGCGCGGTGAACGGCAAGCCCTGCACGCTGCGCGCCAGGGCAATCAGGGACGGCAGGTTGACCCATTCGCGCAGGGGCGTCCAGCGCCAGGCGATCGCCAGCAGCGCCAGGCTGACGGCCAGCGCTCCGAGCCCGATCATGCGCCGGGGCACCGGCTTGCGCGCCTCATAGGGCACGAACTGCGCCACCAGCTCATCCGGATCGATCGGCTTTTCGGGGTCGAACACGGCCTGCTGGGGAATCAGGGCGTCGAGCTCGGGAGTGACCGTGGGATCCAGCTCGATCAGGCTGCGGCCTTCCTGCTGCAAGGCATGGACCGCGCCGAGCAGGCTGCCGCGCGCGCTGATTTCCTGCTCCACACGCGCCGGTGCCACGTTCAGATGCTCTCCCAGCAGGCGGGCGCGCATGCCGGCAATGGCCTCCCGTATACGCGCGCACGTGGCCTCGTCGCCGTGCGCCTCGATAACGAGGTTGCATTCGGTATCGAAGGCCATCGAGCGGTTCGACAGGTTGGCCGAACCTATGCTGAGCAAATCCTCGTCCGCCGTAAACACCTTGCTGTGCACGTTCAGGCAGCTTTCCTCCAGGCCAGGGATGCGGGGACAGTAATGGCCATACCTTCCGTGGCGGTCCGCATCCTTGAGGCGGCGGTGCACGCGCGCCCGTAGCACGCCCATGGACACCTGTTCCAGCCAGCCGCTTTGTGTCTTGGGCGAGACCACCAGCACCTCCGGGCCGTCGCCGGTCTGCAGCCGCGCAGACAGGGCATTGCAGATCAGGTCCGAAGTGAAATACTGGTTCTCGAAGAACAGGCTGCGGCGTGCGCCGGCAATAGCGTCCAGGTGCAGCTGGCGCACCTCGTACACGCCGGGCCGTCCTTCGAAAGCCGGCTCGGTGCGCGCAATTCCGACCTCGACATCGACCAGGTCCGGCTCGACCCATTCCGGCCACAGCGAGACGCCATCGCTCGGAGGCGCAAAGCCGGTCGGCGGCGGCCGGCCGGTGGCCCGCTCCCAGCGGCTGCGAACCAATTCACCCAAGGCGCGTGCCGCGGCGCCATCCACCATGGCCTGCACGTCGTGAAAAGGCGCATACGGTGTACCGTCGGGATCGCGCCGCAGCGGCTCCCGGCAGGCATGCTCCGGGCGGTCCCAGCGGCTGCGCGTCAGATCCAGACCGCCGACGAAGGCCAGCGCGTCGTCGATCACCACCACTTTCTGGTGATGCGAGGCTCCTATGGGATGCCGGCCGTCCATACGGAATTTCAGCCGCTGATGGCTGTGCCAGCCCAGCTTGTAGATCGGCAGCCATTCGCGCTCCAGGGCATACAGCATGGCAAAGTCCCAGTTCAGCACGAATATCTGCAGTCCCGGCCGCGAGGCCACCACCTCGTGCAGGAATTCGCCCAGGGGCTCGGGATAGCCGTCATCGGCGCCGTCAGGCACCAGCCGGGTGCGGGTATCGATGTCCCAGCTCAGGATGAAGACG
>JAEWBA010000383.1 GCA_023391395.1 Pseudomonadota bacterium | reverse complement strand
ATGTAGATTTCCTCGATTGAGGCCGCGTCGTGACGCAGACGGGCCGTCACGGCGTGAAAGCCGAAAATCAGCTTGCTTTTCATTGTTATCGCTTCCTGGCGCCATTTTTCGGCGTCTTGCTTGCTCGCCTGCCGGTCGCCCGCTTGGCCGCCTTGGTGGCCTTACCGGCCTTGCTAGCGGCTGGCTTCCGGCCGGCAGTCGTCTTGCGCGCCGCAGTGGCGCGGGCTTTTTTCTCGCGCCCCGGTTCGCCGTCGGCACGCCGCGACTCGTTCTTCATGGCGGTGCGGAAATCCGGTTCATTGACCAGGCGCAGGTCGATCTTGCGTGCATCCAGATCGACCCGGCTGACTTGCACCCGGACGCGGTCGGTCAACTGGTAACGGATGCCGGTGCGCTCGCCGCGCAGCTCATGGCGCGTCTCGTCGTACTGGAAATAATCGGCACCCAGCTCGGTGACATGCACCAAGCCCTCGATATACAGCGTATCGAGCTGAACGAAGATGCCGAACGGCGTCACGCCGGAAATGGTGCCGGTGAATTCCTCGCCCAGCTTGTCGCGGATGAAATAGCATTTGAGCCAGGCTTCGACGTCCCGGGAAGCTTCGTCGGCACGGCGCTCATTGGCCGAGCAATGGATGCCCAGCGCATCCCAGACCGCCATGTCGCCGTTCCGCTTCTTCTTGCCTGCCGCATTGTCCTGCGCCTGCAGCTTGCGCGCCGCCGGTGACAGCATGGTATTCAGAGACCCCATGTCTATGCCCTTGGGCTCATAGCGCTTGCCCTCCAAGATCGCCTTGATGGCACGGTGCGTCAGCAAGTCCGGATAGCGGCGTATCGGACTGGTGAAATGGGCATAGGCCTCGTAGGCCAGTCCGAAGTGACCGATGTTATCCGGACTGTAGACCGCCTGCTGCATCGAACGCAGCAGCATGGTCTGCAGCAGTGCGGCATCCGGACGCGCCTTGATCTTGGGCAGAAGCTCGGCGTAATCGGATGCCGATGGCGTATCGCCTCCGCCCAGGTGCAAGCCGACCTGCTTCAGGAAGGTACGGAGCTGGTTCAGCTTTTCTTTGCTCGGCCCGGCATGCACGCGGAATACGCCCGGCTGCTTGTGCCGCTCCAGCAGATCGGCCGCACACACGTTGGCAGCCAGCATGCATTCCTCGATCAAGCGGTGCGCGTCGTTGCGCGTGCGCGGCAGGATTTGCTCAATCTTGCCGGCGGCATTGCAGACGATGTAGGTCTCGGTAGTTTCGAAATCGATCGCGCCGCGCGCCTGCCGTGCCTGCAGCAGCGCATGAAAGACATCGTTCAAATTCAGCAGGTGCGGCACCAGCGCCTGCCGCTTGGCGGCTTCCACGCCTTTGGTATTGGCTAGAATGGCAGCGACCTCGGTATAGGTGAGGCGCGCGGCGGAATGCATCACTGCCGGATAGAACTGGTAGGCCTTGATCTCGCCCTTGGCGGTGATCACGGCGTCGCATACAAGGGTCAGACGATCCACGCCCGGGTTCAGCGAGCACAAGCCGTTGGACAGTTTTTCCGGCAGCATGGGAATCACGCGCCTCGGAAAATACACCGAGGTGCTGCGCTCCAGCGCATCGTGGTCCAGCGCATCGTTCGGCTTCACGTAATAGCTGACATCCGCAATGGCGACGATCAACCGGAATCCCTTGCTGCGGCCGATCTTGACCGGCTCGCAATACACCGCATCGTCGAAGTCGCGCGCATCCTCGCCGTCGATGGTTACCAGAGGGATGTCGCGCAAGTCCACGCGATCGTTCAGGTCGGCAGGACGAACCTCGTTCGGCAACTTGCCGGCCTGCTTCTTGGCCGCTTCGGAAAATTCGTGCGGCACGCCGTACTTGCGCACGGCGATCTCGATCTCCATGCCGGGATCGTCGATATCGCCCAGCACTTCGACGATACGGCCCAGAGGCTGAGAAAAGCGCGAAGGCTGCTCAGTCAGTTCCACGCTCACGACCTGGCCGGTCTTGGCATTGCCCGGAGAGCCTGACAGCAGGATGTCCTGGCCGATGCGCTTGTCTTCCGGTGCCACGATCCAGACGCCATTCTCGTTCAGCAGGCGTCCGATGACATGCGTGTTGGCGCGCTCGATCACTTCGACGATGCTGCCTTCGGCGCGCCCGCGTCGATCGGTGCCGACAATGCGCACCTGGACGCGGTCGCCATTCAGGACTTTCTGCATTTCTCTTTCGGGTAGAAAGATGTCTTCACTGCCGTCGTCCGGAATCAGAAAACCGTAGCCTTCACGGTGGCCACTGACGCGCCCTTCGATGAAACTGGTCTGGTGGGCAAGCTGATACTGGCCTTTGCGGTTCGGCTTGATCTGGCCGTCGCGCTCCATAGCGTTCAGTCGGCGCATCAAGCCATCCATTTCCTCGGGTTTGACCTCGAGCGCCGCGGCGAGGGAATTCGCGTCTTGCGGTTCCGTCGCGGTACGTAGAAGGCCGAGAATCTCTTCCCGGCTGGGGATGGAATAAGTGTATGGGCTCAAAAGGGTGTTTCAGTCGGTTTATTATTGGTGGGCCTCGCGTTACGGCTTAGTGTAACGGAGGAGCGTAACGTTTGCCTAACTCTCCAGGACATTTTCCTTTCCAAAGAGATTGACTTCCCAATCTTTTCAGATATAATTTCGGTCTTTCGCATCGCCCAGATGGCGGAATTGGTAGACGCACTAGGTTCAGGTCCTAGCGGTGGCAACACTGTGGAGGTTCGAGTCCTCTTCTGGGCACCAAGTTTTAAAAAAAGGTCCGCAATGCGGGCCTTTTTCATTTCTAGCCCAGAAAGCAAAGCGCCTGCGCGCTTTGCGTGAGGACTCGAAAGGTTCGCCTTGCAAGGCGAACCGGGGTCGCGGAACGTGACCGAGTCCTCTTCTGGGCACCAAGTTTTAAAAAAAGGTCCGCAATGCGGACCTTTTTCTTTTCCAGCGCAGAAAGCAAAGGCTTGCGCGCTTTACTCGGGAAGTCGACAGGCTTCGACTTGCAAGGCGAACCAGGGTCGCAGAACGTGACCGAGCCATCTTTTGGACACCAGATTTAAAAATGGTCCGCTTATGCGGGCCTTTTTCTTTTCTGACTCCGAAAGCAAAGCATGGAAACGCAGACGCGTCGATTTCCAAACTCGGAACCCGAATCGCGAGTCAGCAGGTAGTCTGTATCGGAGAGTGGATCAGCCAGCCTTCACCCGCGCCGCGATATCCTCGGGACGCAGGGCGTCATAATCCTCGAAGGGCTGATGTATCCAGGGATTGGTCGGGAGATATCGGACGTAGAAGTCCGGTTGGAACACCGAGCAGGCCTTGTACCAGATCACGGCCGACTTCACCTCAGTGACGGCAGGAAAATTCTCCTGCAGGTGCGCCCTCACCTTGCGCAAGGTCTTACCCGAATCGGCCAAATCGTCGAGCAACAGGACGCGGCCCGCGACGCTCCCTTTCGAGACCGTCACATGGCGCGCGATGTCGAGCTCGCCCTGCACCGTGCCGGCAGCTTCCCGATAGGAGGCGGCGGACAGGATGGCCAAGGGCACCTCGAAGACACGCGAGAAGACGTCGCCCGGCCGCAAGCCACCGCGGGCCAGGCACAGCACGACATCGAAGGTCCAGCCGGATTCATGGACCTGGACGACCAGTTCTTCTATCGCCTGGTGATACTCATCCCAGGAAACCCACAAGTCCTTGTCGTCCGATACCGGCATGATTTTTTAGGCGGGCTTACTTGAACGGATGGCGCAGGACGATGGTTTCCTCGCGGTCGGGACCGGTCGAGATCATATCGATCGGCACGCCTACCAGCTCGCCGATGCGCTTGATATAAGCCTGGGCATTGGCCGGCAAGGCATCCAGCGATTTGGCGCCCACCGTGGAGTCCTTCCAGCCCGGCATTTCCTCGTAAATCGGTTCACAGCGCGCTGCTTCTTCGGCTCCGACTGGGAACACGTCGATGGTCTTGCCATCGAGCTTGTAGCCGGTGCAGATGCTCAGCGATTCGAGACCGTCGAGCACGTCCAGCTTGGTGAGGCACATGCCGGAAACCCCGTTGATGCGGGCCGAACGGCGCAGCAGCGCCGCGTCGAACCAGCCGCAACGGCGCGCCCGACCGGTTACCGTGCCGAACTCGTGACCGACGCTGGCCAAGTGCTTGCCGATGCCTTGATCCGTCGGCAACTCCGAAGGAAAGGGGCCGGAGCCGACGCGGGTGGTATAGGCTTTGGTAATGCCGAGAACGTAATGCAGCATGTTGGGACCGACACCTGCGCCGGCGGCCGCATTGCCGGCGACACAGTTGCTCGAAGTCACGAACGGATAGGTGCCATGGTCGACATCCAGCAGGCTGCCTTGGGCGCCCTCGAACAACAGATTGCTGCCGTGCTGGAAGGCTTCGTAAAGCGTGTTCGACACGTCGCCGACCATCGGCGCGATGCGCGGCACGGTCGCCATGGCATCGTCATAGGTCTTCTGGTAATCGACCGCCTGGGCTTTCAGGTATTGGGTCAACACGAAGTTGTGATAGTCCAGGTTTTCCCTGAGCTTTTCGGCAAAGCACTTCTCGTCCAGCATGTCGGCGACACGGATGGCACGGCGCGCCACCTTGTCTTCGTATGCGGGGCCGATGCCCTTGCCGGTGGTGCCAATCTTGGCGGCGCCGCGCGCGGCTTCGCGCGCTGCGTCGAGCGCGGTGTGGTAAGGCAGGATGATCGGGCAAGCGGCGGAAATGGTGAGACGCGACACGACTTCGACGCCACTGGCTTGCAGCTTGTCGATTTCACGCAGCAGATCCGGCACGGACAGCACGACGCCATTGCCGATATAGCAGGCGACGCCAGGGCGCATGATGCCCGAAGGAATCAGTTGCAAGGCCGTCTTCTGACCACCGATCACC
>JAEWBA010000382.1 GCA_023391395.1 Pseudomonadota bacterium | reverse complement strand
GCGTGCCTTCCTTGGCGCCGCAGGCGGAGAGTAAAAGCACGAGGGAGAGCGGGCCGGCCAAGGCACGCGCGGTCTTGGAGCCGATAAACAGGTCTGTGCGCATCGCGAGAAACGTCCTTGAAAAGTGGGGATGACGACCGGCCGCAAATCAGGCAAGGGTCGGCGACTACCCGGAGCGCCCTGTCCGGCGCCCCTCGAACCAATTTGATGCCATGAGGAAAGGGTCAAAGTATATACGAACACTCATGCATGTATATATACTCAGGCGGTGAGGTCAGAAAAATTTCCAAGACATGCCCCGAAGAACCAAACAGGAAGCTTTAGCCACGCGAGACACCATACTCGACGCCGCTGAAATCCTGTTCGAGCGGCAAGGTGTTTCGCGCACTACGCTACAGCATATCGCTTCGGCGGCAGGCGTGACGCGCGGCGCCATCTACTGGCATTTTAAGGACAAGGCCCATCTGTTCAACACCATGATGATACGCGCTACCATGCCGCTGGAAGCGGTGCTGGAAAAGGCTGCCGATGGTGCCGATCCGCTCGATGATATCCGCGACTGGCTGCTCGGGGTATTCCGGCTGATGGCCAAGGATGACAAGGCGCGCCGCGTGTTTGACATCGCGCTGCACAAGGTGGAGTACGTGGAAGAGCTTACGGAAGTGCGCGACCGCTACCTGAACAGCTATCGGCAATGGCTGGAGCGGGTGGGGGGCCGCTTGAAGACTGCGAAACGACAAGGGCTCCTGAGGCCGGGTGTCGATCCGGCCACCGCCGCACTCGCCTTATGCGCCCTGTCAGACGGCTTGCTGCGCGCATGGTTGCTGAACCAGGGCAGCTTCGATCTGCTGAGCGTGGCACGCCGCATCTTGACGGCGAATCTGGATGCGCTGCGCAAGGAAGAGCGCAAGGGCGCAGCCTGAATCGGAGAACGATGCGCCGTTCTGCCGGCACAAGCACCACTGCTGGTGCTGCGGACCGCTCAGGGCTTACAGCGGCTTACAGCGTTGCCTTGGCGTAGGACGCGCGATCGATCTCCTGGATTTCCGCGCACAACTGCAACTCCATCCCAGGATGACGCCCTGCCGTTGCCGCACGCAAAACGGCAAGCATGCGCTCCGACAGCTCGCGCTTCACTTCGGCATTACGGCCGGACAAGACTGCGAGCCTGGCATGAATGAAGGCCCGGCCCGTAGGTGCCGTGCCGATCGCATAGACATCCAGGCGCTGCGCGCGGCTCTTGATATCGGCCTCCTCGAACTGCCCCGAGGCCGCCAGCGCCTGATTCAAGGCATGCAGCGCCGAGCCGGCATCGAAGGCGCCGAGGTTTTCCGTATAGTCCAGAGTGAGATGGGGCATGGGATTCCTGAATAAGGTGAAGGGAGCAAGGCCGGCTTACAGAATGGCCGCCCGACATCTCTGAAGCGGACATTGAGCGGTCAATCCGCAGGGCCGCGGAAAAAGGCCGCCATTGTGCCTCATCCGCCTTGCCTGTTGCAAAGCGCCGGCAGAGCCTTGCTAGGCACAGTCTGTTTGCAGAGCGGGCGCGCCGGCCCTGCCTCAGCCGACCGCAGATGCGAACTATTCGAGATAAGCGCGCAGCAAGTCCATGGTACGCGCCGTCGCCCCGCGATGATGATGGGCGAAGGCAAGAGCCTGCTCACCCATGGCAGCAAGCCGCTCGCGCTGGCGTAGCAGCAACAGGCCCTGCTTGAGCATGTCCGTGGCATCTTCCACGCGCAAGGCGGCGCCGGCAGCGATCGCATCCTCGCTGACCACGCCGAAGTTGAAGGTATGCGGCCCCAACAGCACCGGCTTGCCGAGGGCGCAGGCTTCGATCAGGTTCTGCCCGCCCAGCGGCAGCAGACTGCCGCCGATGAAGGCTGCATCGCACGCCTGGTAGTAGGCGAACATTTCCCCCATCGAATCGCCCAGCAGCACGCGGCAGTCGCCAGCCACGTCGCCATCGCCCATCTCGGAGCGGCGGCACATGGGAAGGCCGCGCTCGGCGATCAGGCGCGCCACCTCGTCGAAGCGTTGCGGATGGCGCGGCACCAGCACTACCAGCGCATCGCCCGCATCACTCTTCAATAAGGCATCGAGGATCAAAGCCTCTTCACCTTCGCGCGTGCTGGCACAAAGCAGCACCGGCCGGGCGTCTATCCGGCGCCGCAGCGCATTTCCCCGATCGAGCAAGGCAGGCGGCGGTGTGACATCGAACTTGATGCTGCCGGTAACCTGCACCTCAGCTACACCTAACTGGCGGATGCGCTGCGCATCGGCCTCGGTCTGGGCGCCGACGCAGGAAATGCCGCGCGCGGCGGCGCCCATCAGCGCCGGCAATCTTTTTGCCTTGTCCAGCGAGCGTTGCGATAGCCGCGCATTGACCAGGGCCACCGGCACGCGCTGCCGCTGGCATTGCGCGATCAGGTTGGGCCACACCTCGGTTTCCATCAGCACGCATAGCTGGGGCGAGAAGCGCGTGATGAAGCGCCGCATCATCCAGCCGATGTCGTAGGGCAGATAGCACTGGACCACGCGCGGCATATGGGAGGCGAATAGCATCTTTCCGGTTGCGCGTCCGGTCGCCGTCATGTGGGTCAACAAGATGTGGTGCTCGGGGTAGGCATCGAGCAAGGCATGCACCAGCGGTTCGGCGGCGCGGGTTTCGCCCACCGAGACCGCGTGCACCCATATGACC
>JAEWBA010000381.1 GCA_023391395.1 Pseudomonadota bacterium | reverse complement strand
GTGCGCGGCAACGCCATACTCGGCGAAACGATGCATTTCCTGGGTACGGATCTGCACCTCGAGCGCACGACCGTCCTCGGCGACCACGACGGTATGCAGCGACTGGTAGCCGTTCTGCTTGGGACGGGCAATATAGTCGTCGAATTCGTGCGGCAGCGGTGCCCAGATGTCGTGTACCAAACCGAGCACGGCATAGCAGGACTTGACGTCGTCGACGATCACCCGGAACGCCCGCACGTCATACAGCTCCGAGAAATCGAGCGACTTGCCGCGCATCTTGTTCCAGATACTGTAGATGTGCTTGGGACGGCCGCTCACCTCGGCTTCGATGCCGGCCGCTGCCAGCTCGGATTTCAGGCGCGTGATTGCCGCTTCGACGAAGCTCTCGCGCTCCACCCGTCTTTCCTCGAGCATACGGGCGATGCGCTTGTAGGTTTCGGGCTCGAGAAAACGGAAGGCGAGATCTTCCAGCTCCCATTTCAACTGCCATACGCCGAGGCGGTTGGCGAGCGGCGCGTACAAGTCCATGGTTTCGCGTGCGTACTGCCGCGTGCGCCCGTTCTCAAGCTTGCGCTCCGCGAAGTAGCGCAGCGTAGTGACGCGTGAAGCTAGCCGCACCAGGACGACGCGCATGTCGGACGCCATCGCTAGCAGCATCTTGCGCAGTGTCTCCATTTGTTCGGCCGCCTGCTGTTGCGAGTTCTTGCCGCGGCCGACCTCCTGGTAGCCGAAAGCCTGATCGTGCAACCGGATCAGTTGCCGAATGCCGGTGACAAACTCGGCGATCTCCTTGCCGAAGCGCGCCTCGATGGCATCTGACGCACCGGGCTCGAGAGAGGGCAATTCGAACAGCAATGCGGCGATGCGCGTCTCCGCATCGGTATTGAGAGACACCAGCACGGAGGCGACCGCCTGCGAAAACTCGAAGGCATCCTGGCCGGTGGACAAGGCTCTGCCCGCGTAGGCAGGTTTGGCGAAATCCAGCGCATCCTGTACGCGCGCGCTGTCCTCCGGCGTCAGACCGGACAGCAAATGCAATTGCACGTCGCTTTGCGGGGATACGACAGAAACCATGGCTCAACTATTTTTGCGCGGCGCTTACCACCATTTCGATCAAACACTCCGGCTTGGCGAGCATGGCCTGCACGGTGGCCCGCGGCGGTGCCGCACCGTCGGCCACCCACTCGTTCCAGACCGCGTTCATCGCATCGAAATCCTTGATGTCGGCAATGAATATCTGGCACATCAGTATGCGCGTCTTGTCGCTGCCGGCCTCGGCCAGCAGGCGGTCGACGTGGCCCAGCACTTCGCGGGTCTGGCCCTCGATGTTTTGCGTGGCGTCTTCCGCGATCTGGCCAGCCAGATAAACCACGCCATTGTGAATGGCGGCTTCGGAAAGGGTTTTACCCACATGCAGGCGTTTGATGTCCATGATCGGAGAAATGGGAAATACGCTGGTCAGCCCAGCAGGAATTCACGCACAACGGCGATCTGCTCGGGAGTCACGAAAGTCGGCGCATGGCCCACGCCCGGGAATTCCACCAGCGTCGCCCTGGGCCCGCGCTTGGTCATCGCTTCCGCCGTTTCGCGCAACAGCAGATCGGAATCGGCGCCACGCACCAGCAGGGTTGGGCAAGAAATCGCGTCGTAGGCCGCCCACAGCATGGCTTCGCCCTGCTGCACCATTTCCGGCGTGGTCACCTTGATCGGGGCGGCGATCCCGATATCGTAATTGCGTGTCCACTGGCCATCCTCGGTCTGCCGCAGCACATCCGCGGCGAGCTTGCGCCATTGTTCCTCGCTATGCGGGCCGAAAGGCTGAGAGATTTCACGGATGTACGCGAGGCCTTCTTCGAAGCTGGCAAAGCGCTGCTCCTGGCCGATATAAGTTGATATGCGGGCCAGAGCTGCCGGATTCAAGCTCGGGCCGACATCGTTCAGCACCAGCTTGCGTACCGGATTGTCCGGCAGCGAAGTCAGGCCCATGCCGATCAAGCCCCCCATCGACGTGCCGACCCAGTGCACCGTCTCCGCATTCACGCGCGCAAGCAGAGTCACCATGTCGCTGACATACTGCGGCACGCCATAGTGCATCGGATTGCGCAGCTTGCCCGAACGGCCGCGCCCGACCACATCCGGGCATACCACCCGGTACTCGCCGCACATTGCCGCGGCCAGGACATCGAAGTCGTCGGAGACGCGGGTGACGCCATGCACGCATACCAGCACTTTCGGATTGGCCGGATCGCCCCATTCCTTGTATGCCATATCATGCAAGCCGGAAGGCGAAATGCACTGCACGCGTTTCTGTTGTGGTTCGGTCATTTTTTCTCGCTCTGGGGTTAATCGTTCTGTCATTTTACTGTTCGTTCCGCTTAAAATCCTACCTAGCCGAATTCGCAGCAAAATTTCAACTAAAGAGGAAATCATGCAAGGCACTATGCTCAAAGGCAAAACAGCACTGGTAACCGGCTCCACCTCGGGAATTGGCCTGGGTATGGCCCGAAAATTCGCGGAGCAAGGCGCGAATATCGTCTTCAACGGCTTTGGCGACCCCAAGGAAATCGATGCCCTGCAGACTGCGATCGCCAATGAATTCGGCGTCCAGACCGCCTATCATGGTGCCGACATGTCCAAGCCCGCCGAGATCGAAGCGATGATGAAATTCGCCGCTGAAAAATTCGGCGCAGTCGACATCCTGGTCAACAACGCCGGTATCCAATATGTTGCGAATGTGGAGGATATCCCGGTCGAGAAATGGGACGCGATCATCGCCATCAACCTGAGCTCGGCCTTCCACACCACGCGCCTGGCCTTGCCCGCGATGAAGTCGCGTAACTGGGGCCGCATCATCAATGTCGCCTCCGCCCACGGCCTGGTCGCGTCGATGCAGAAGTCGGCGTACGTCGCCTCTAAGCATGGCATCGTCGGCCTGACCAAGGTCACCGCCCTGGAAAACGCGCAAACCGGTGTCACCTGCAACGCCATCTGCCCCGGCTGGGTGCTGACCCCGCTGGTGCAAAAGCAGGTGGATGCGCGCGCCGAGCAGCAAGGCGTCTCGGTCGAAGAAGCCAAGAAGAGCCTGCTGCTGGAAAAGCAGCCGTCCGGCGAATTCGTCACTCCCGAGCAGTTGGGCGAACTTGCTGTATTCCTGTGCAGCGACGCGGCCAGCCAGGTGCGCGGCGTGGCCTGGAACATGGACGGCGGCTGGGTGGCCCAGTAAGAAATACGGGCGCCACGCGGCGCCCTTTTCTTGCCATCGTTATGGCACCCGAAATGAAAAACGGCGCTTGCAACAAGCGCCGTTTTGTTTTGGAGCTACGTGTGCCTTAGCGGACGGCGCTGACGTCCAGTTCCGCGCCGGTCTTTTCCAGCATCTCTTCCACCGACACGCCAGGAGCCAGTTCCACGAGCTTCAGGCCGGTCGACGTCACGTCGATCACACCCAGGTCGGTGATGATGCGGTTGACGACGCCCACGCCGGTCAGCGGCAGATCGCACTTCTTCAGAATCTTGTGCGAGGTCTTGCCATCCTTCGACTTGGCGACATGCTCCATCAGCACCACGACACGGCCGACGCCGGCGACCAAGTCCATCGCGCCGCCCATGCCCTTGACCATCTTGCCGGGGATCATCCAGTTGGCGAGGTCGCCTTTTTCGCTGACCTGCATCGCACCCAGAATGGCGATGTTGATCTTGCCGCCGCGGATCATCGAAAAGGAATCCGCCGAGCTGAAGAAGGACGAGCCCTTCTGCGCGGTCACGGTTTGCTTGCCGGCGTTGATCAGGTCTGCATCGACCTCATCTTCGGTCGGGAACGGGCCGGTGCCGAGCAG
>JAEWBA010000350.1 GCA_023391395.1 Pseudomonadota bacterium | reverse complement strand
TCTGCAGGCCGGCCAGAAGCAAGGCATTGCGATTGTCGCCAACTCCGTTGGTGTTGGGGCCGATGGTGAAAGTGTCGCCGGGTGCGGGCGCGCCGCTGATCTTGATGGTCCAGCCGTTGTAGCTGATGTCGCCGTCCGGCGTGTAGGTCACACCGGTCGGGTCGCCGGTACCTATGCCCGTGACATCGAAGGTGTTGGCCGACGTGAAGGTGATGGTGACCGGCTGCTGCAGGTTGGGGTTGACCGGGGACGGACCGTTGACCGTGCCGGCGCTGATGGCGCCGGTGCCGACATTGGTGGTCGGTGCCTCGGTGCGGATCGGCAGCGAAGCGGCGATCTTGGCCGGATCGCTGATGGCAAGCTCCAACCTTCCGGCGCCGTCGATGGTGGGTTTGATCAGGAACTCGTCGCCGTCGGCCATGGTGCCGGCCGGGTTGGCGAAGGTCACGCCGTCGTAGGTTCCCGGGAAGGTGGCGCCATTGTGCAGGACCGTCTGGTCCGAGAGCCGGGTCAGGATGTAATTGCCGCCCAGGTGCTGCAGCCGGTAGTCGCTGGTGGTGAGCGCGTTGGCGTCGACGATCGAGGCGGTGACGGTGGCGCCGCCGGTATTGTGCGAGCTGCCGAGAACACGCGGCGAAGCGACCTTGAAGAAGTCGCCGCCGATCGCGCCGGTCTGGTCCTGGCCCAGACGATGCTGTTCATTGAAGGTCATCGCCAATCCGATGGCGATACGGCCCAAGGCATTCTGCGCCGCGTCCAGAGTCTTGGAACGGAATTCCATCAAACCGCCGATCTTGCCCCCGGTCAGGGAGCTCTCGTTCAGCTCCACCATCACGCCGTTACCAGAGATATAACCGACCGCGGCCCGGCTGGGATCGGACTTTGAGTTCATCGGCGCGAGCTGGAAGGACTTGGCGCCCGACACCAGCGGCTGGCCATTGCCGATCATGACGTTGACGCTGTTGCCCTGCCTGACCACCGTGGTCTTGATTTCCTTGCTCAGTTCCGCAATCGCGAGGTCACGCTGGTCGAGCAGGTCGTTGGGCGCGTTGCCGCTGACCATGGCTTTTTCGATGGCGTCGTTGAGCTTGGCAATCTGCTGCGAGTAGACATTGATTGCGCCGATGCTGGAGTTCAGCTGGCTGGCGACACTGGCGCGGGCACTGTCCAGTTGCCCGCTCAGGCTGTGAAAGCGCGCCACCAGCGTCTCCCCCGAGGACAACATTCCTGCCCGCGCCGGACCTGGCAACAGGTTGGAAGCCACGTTCTGCACGTTCTTGAAAAAGTCCTGCAGCACCGAGGAAATCCCGGAAGCCTCGTCGGCGAACTGGTTGTTGATGCGGGTGATCTGGCCGTAATAGGCGTCCAGCCTGGCCTTCGAGGACTGCGCAGACACCACCTGGGCATTCAGGAATTCATTGTAGATACGCTTGACCTCGACCACCTCGGTACCACTGCCGATGAAGCCGAAGCCCATGTTCTGTCCCGCGGCCGCGCTCTGCACCACCACCTGGCGGGTATAGCCGGGAGTGGATGCGTTGGCGATGTTATGTCCGGTCGTCGCCAGTCCCGCTTGCGCGGCGGCCAGTGCACTCTTGCCGATGCCGAGGATGCTGGAAGCCATGTCGTCTTTTTCTAGGTAGCGATAACTCCATCAACGGCAGCCAGCGGCGAAACTTGAGCGCGGCATGGCGGCGCGGCCAATGTTGTCAAGCGGATAAGGTGTGGTTGATGATGCGCGTCAGCTTGGCGGCGTAATTCGGATCCGTCGCATAGCCGGCGCGCTGCAGTCCCTGGGCGAAGCCGGCCACGTCGCGGGCATTGGCGATCACCTGCTCGTAGCGCGGATTGTTCTTCAACAGCCGTGCGTAGTCGCGGAAGGCGTCGGCATAGGAATCGTAGGCGCGGAATTTCTCGACCCGTGTCTCCGGCACGCCGTTCACGTATTCCGTGGTCGCGGTTTCGACCACCTTGCCTTTCCAGCCACCGGTAACCTTGATGCCGAACAGGTTATGGCTGGTGCTGCCGTCGGCGTTCAGGATCTCGCGCTTGCCCCAGCCGCTTTCCAGAGCCGCCTGGCCGAGCATGAACTTGGCCGGGATGCCAGTCATGCGGCTGACTTCCTCGGCATGCCCGCCCAGGCGATCCAGGAAGTTGCGCACATGCGCCGGCTGCGAAGGATGCGAGCGGATGGGCTCAACTCCTGCCGCCGGCATGGCGGGTGTCGCGTACGCCGCGGCGGACGCGCCCGGCGCTAGGGAGACAGGAGCGGCAGCGCCCGCTTCTTCCGGCAAGGCCTGCACGCCGCCTACAGCCGACAATTGGCGGATCAGCACCTCGGCCAGACCGACGCCGCGCGCGGCCATGGTCTGGCTGATCTGCTGGTCCAGCATCGAGGTGTACATGCGGCTTTGCTGGCTGTCGAACAAGCCATCCTGGGGCGTGGCCTCGCGCATGCTTTTCAGGACCATATTCATGAACAAGGCCTCGAATTGCTTGGCCGCCGCGCGCAAGGCTTCCGGCGAATTATCCTTGGCCGCATGCCGCAGGCGGGCGACGTCTTTGACGTCGATCGCCAGATTGGCGGAGGAATCGATCGGCCCGATCATATGATTTCCAGCTCCGCGCGCAGCGATCCGGCCGCCTTCATCGCCTGCAGGATGGCCAGCAGGTCTTGCGGCGTGGCGCCGATGGCATTAAGGGCCTTGACCACGTCAGCGAGTGAGGCGCCGCCCTTCAGGAGCATGACCTGGCCCGGTTCCTTGCGGATATCGATCTGGGAAGTCGTCGTCACCACTGTCTGGCCGCCCGAGAAGGGAGCCGGCTGGCTGATGACCGGTTCGGTATTGATGACCACCGACAGG
>JAEWBA010000319.1 GCA_023391395.1 Pseudomonadota bacterium | reverse complement strand
GGATTGGCGCGCTGAAGCTTGCGCGCGAAAGTTGACTCACATCTGTTTGAACAGATGCGCAAACACCCGGCTGACCGGAAGGTTTTCCGATCGGCCGCGCAGTTTTAGCGACAGCTTGCCGGATTCGTCGCGTACCGCCGCCTGCACGCAGTGGATGTTGACCACAGTGCCGCGGTGGATCTGCCAGAACTGATCGGCATCGAGCTGCGGCAGCAATTCCTTCAGGCTGGTGCGGATCAGGGATTCGCTGTCGGCCGTCACCACATTGACGTACTTGTCTGTGGCTTCGAAATAAATGACGTCCGCTACGGGGATCATGCGCACCTGGTTGCCGACCGCGGCGCGGATCATGTTCAGGCGCGAAGGTGCACTCGAAGACGCGGAGGTTGCCGGCATCAGCGCGCGTAACTGGCCGACGACGCGCTCCAATTCATCGGCGCGCTCCTGTTGTCGGCCGAGGCGCGCCTTGAGCCGGTCGACGGTCCTGGCAAGGCGCTCTTCGCTGACCGGCTTCAAGACATAGTCGGCTGCTGCCTGGTCGAAGGCCTGCAAGGCGTACTCGTCATAGGCGGTGACAAAGACGATCAGCGGGAAGGGCACATCGTCGGGCCAGTCTTCGGCCAGTTCCTGTGCCGCTTCCAGCCCGGTCTTGCCGGGCATCTTGATATCGAGGAAAAGCACTTCGGGCTGGTGCGTCAGCGCCTCGCGGATGGCGACGATGCCGTTTTCGGCGACGCCGGCGATCTGCAGTTCCGGCCACAGGCGTTGCAGGGTTTGGCTCAGCACGGCGGCAAGCAGAGGTTCGTCTTCGGCGATCAGGGCGCGGACGGTCGGTGCATTCATGGCGTTCCTCAAAGCGGAAGTGTCAGCCGTGCGATTGCGCCGGCCGGGGTATTCGATGAAAGCGTGAACGAGGCGCGTTCGCCGTACAGCATCTGCAGGCGTTCGCGGACGTTGGCCACGCCGATCTGCATGCCGGAGCGATCAGCCGGATCGGCATCCAGTCCGAGCCCGGTATCGGCAACCGTAAGCACGAGCCTGCCTTCTTCCGTCGCGGCATGCACCTCGATGCAGCCGCCATCGACCTTGGGCTCCAAGCCATGCTTGATGGCATTTTCCACCAGCGGTTGCAGCAGCATGGGAGGCACTGACACCTCGCGCAAGGCGGCGGGCAAGTCCAAAGCAAACGACAGGCGCGCGCCCATGCGCACCGACATCAAGCCGAGGTAGGCTTCCAGCAAGGCGAATTCCTGCGCCAGGCTCACGCTGTCGGAACGCGAAGAGGAAAGGGTGGCACGGAGGTACTGGATCAGTTGTTCCAGCATGCGTTGCGCGCGCGGCGGATCGACGGCAATCAGGGCCTGCAGGTTGGCGAGCGTGTTGAACAGCATGTGCGGCTCGATCTGGGCCTGCAGCATCTGCAATTGCGCCTGCATCGCCTGTTTTTCGATGGCGGCGGCGCGGGCTTTTTCGGCTTCCGCTTCGGCCTTGAGAAGCTCCAGGCGACCGCGGCTCCAGAAGAACCAGGTGATACCCACGCAGACGAGCAGAAACATGACGAGCGCGCCGGTCGGGTTCTTTTCCCGCACGGTCGCGCCGATGGCTCCCGGCGCCATGCCAAGGATATTGCCTGCAATCAGGTTTCCTAGCTGCTGCGCAGCCGGCATCGCCACCGCGCACAGCAGCACGAAAGGAAGAAGCGGCGGCTTGCGCATGTCCCACAACAGCAGCCTGCCGCCATCGATGAAGGTGACCATCAGGGTACCGATGCACATCGAGATCACCAGATTGTCGAGGAAGACCGGGTGGATGCGCAGGATGTAAGTCACGACCAGCGCGATGGCGACATTGAAGCCGGCGGTGATGGCCACATCGATGGCAAAACGGCGCAGCCTTGGATAAGGGTGCGCCGGCGCGGCGGGCAGGGCGTGGTCGCTCATTTCCTGTCTTTTTCCGCCGTCTTTTTCATTTCCTGCTCGATCATGCGTTCCTTCCACTGCGCGCCTGGCGCAAACAGGAACACGGAAAGACCGTGGAACAGCAGGCCGATACCCCAGCCGAACAGCGGCCAGAAAGCCCAGATCCGGTCCGGCACCATCAGCAGGTTGAACAGGATCAGGCCCGTATTCACGATCAGGAACACGGCCAGGTGGATGTAAAAGCCGATCTTGCGCTCGACGTGGCGGCGTGCCGCGCGATAGGCGTCGTTTTGTCCGGAAGTGTTGTCCATCATGTTCTCCATTTTTGAAAGATCTTATACGAGGCCGACGGCATGCCAGACTAGGTAGCCGAGGCGCCGGTTCGGCAGCAGGGTCAACAGGCCGGCTACAAACAGGCTGACATAGGCGCCGAACATGGCCCGGCGGTGGGCACGGATGCGCCCGCGTGCCGCCGCCACCAGCGCCGCCGGCACGCCGATCAAGGTGAGCACCGACAGCAGATGAATCCCGGAAAACTGCCCGCCACGCGTGATGCCGAAGGAGAGCAGCGCCGTAGCCAGCATCAACACGACCCAGACGCGGCCTAGCATCCGATGCACCAAGGTGCCTTTGCGCAAGAGAAATGCGACGCCGCCTAGAACCAGCGCGCCGGCCGCAGTCAGGATATGCGCGAGGATGATGGGGGTAAAGGCCATGATGCGCTCCGGGTCGAAGATTGATGGAGGCATTCTTGGCAATTTGGCCGACGAGCGACAGTGGAATGCGACGAAAGGGGGGATTCGGGGAGTAAAACGGGCTGTTTGGGGAGTGGATGCGAGCGGGGTAGGCCGCAAGTCGTCCGGCTGTCGGAGCGGCCCGAGAGAAGCATCCAACCAGGACGCGCCCTGCTAGACTAGGACGACCCCCATTCGAGAACACCAGCCATGTGGATTTTTCCAAAGGTTCTCGCGCATCGCGGCGGTGGTACGCTGGCGCCGGAAAACACGCTGGCCGCCATGCGCTGCGGCTTGCGCTACGGTTTTCGCGCCGTCGAATTCGATGTGATGCTGTCCTCGGACGGCGTGCCGGTGCTGATGCACGATCCGCAGTTCGGCCGCACGATCCAGGGTGCCTGCAGGGTCAGCGACACTCCCGCCAGCGTGCTGGCCGCGATGGATGCCGGCGCCTGGTTCGGTCCGCAATTCGCCGGCGAGCCGGTGCCGCGCTTCGAAGAGGTGATCGTGTTCTGCAGGCAGAACGACATCTGGATGAACGTGGAAATCAAGCCTGCGCCTGGCTTCGAACAAGCGACCGGGCGCGTGGTCGGCGAAATGGCAAGATACTTCTTCGCCGACGAGATCGCCGTCGGCGAGACGGACAAGCCGTCGCCTTCGCTGCCCTTGCTGTCGTCCTTTTCCTTCGAGGCCATGATGGCGGCGAAAGCGGCCGCTCCCGAACTGCCGCGCGGCTGGCTGCTGGATGCGATCGGGCCGGATTGGCGGGAGCAGATGCAGGCGCTGGAAGCGATTGCCCTGCATACCAACCAGAAAAAACTGTCTCGGGACCAGGCACAGGCGGTGAAGCGCGAGGGCTACGGCCTGTTTTGCTATAC
>JAEWBA010000099.1 GCA_023391395.1 Pseudomonadota bacterium | reverse complement strand
ACTGGCCATTGCGTGCGAAGTCGCCCGAGCCGCCAATGCCGTTCATCATGTGGGTGCCGCCGACATGGGTGGAATTGACGTTGCCATAGATGTCGAATTCCAGCGCCGTGTTGAGGGCGATGATGCCGAGCCGCCGTACCACTTCGGGATGGTTGCTGATTTCCTGGGGGCGCAGCACGATCTTCGACCGGTAGCGCTCGATGTTGCGCATGAACTTTTCATGCATGGCGGGCGACAGCGTGATCGAGGAGGCCGATGCAAAGCCCAGTTGGCCGGAATCCAGCAATTCGATGGCGCTGTCCTGCAAGACCTCGGAGAACATCGTCAGGTTGCAGAAGGGCGAATCCACCAGACCGTGCAGCACTGCGTTGGCGATGGTGCCGATGCCGGCTTGCAGCGGCAACAGGCGGCTGCTCATGCGCTTGGCTTCCACTTCAGCCTCCAGGAAGCGGATCACATGGCCCGCGATGGCCTTGGTTTTTGCATCCGGGGGCAGGATATTGGAAGGACTGTCCGGGCTATCGGTGAGGACGATGGCAGCGATTCGCTCCGGGTCGATTGCGATGACCGTGCTGCCGATGCGCTGGTCCGGTCGCGTCAGGGGAATGGGCGCGCGTTCCGGCCGGTCTTCGGGGACATAAATGTCGTGCAGCCCTTCCAGTGCCAGCGGCATGCTGAGGTTCAATTCGATGATGAGCTGTCGCGCCTGTTGCGCGAAGCTGGCGGTATTGCCGACCGACATGGTGGGCACGATGCTGCCGTCCTCATTGATGGCGCTGGCTTCGATCACGGCGATGTCGATAGGCGGCAGGCTGCCTGAGCGTAATTGCTCGGCCGTTTCAGAAAGATGCTGGTCGATGAACATGACTTCGCCGGCATTGATGCGGCGACGCAGGGCCGCATCTGCCTGAAAAGGCAGGCGGCGCGCTATCAGGCCGGCATCGGCCATCATGCCGTCGCTGTCATTGCCCAGCGAGGCGCCGGTGAGCAGGGTCACGCTGAACGTCTCTTGCTTGGCGCGCTCGACCAGCGCACGCGGCATGGCCTTGGCGTCGCCTGCACGCGTAAATCCACTCATGCCGACGGTCATCCCGTTGCGAAATAGCCCGGCTGCTTCGTGGGCAGTCATTATCTTTTCCCTCAATGCCGGGCGGCGAATCCTGTCCTCGTACATCATGTCCTCCGGAAGCTGGTTGAGCGCAATTCTTCTTTTGCAACCAGTTTAGGACTTGGGATCATGCGCAACATGACTTAAAGTCAAGTCATCAAGTCGAAATTTTCATGACGAAGTTGGAAAGAAATTCGTGGATATCCGGTCCCTGCGCTATTTCATCGAGACCGTGCGTCTGAACAGCTTCACGCGGGCGGCGGAAAGCCTGCATGTTACGCAGTCCACCATCAGCAAGATGGTGCGGCAGCTCGAAGAAGAGGCGGAAGCCGAGTTGCTGATTCGCGATGGCCGCAAGCTGGAGCTGACTGACACCGGGCGTGTGGTCTACGAGCGCGGCTTGGAAATTCTGCTGACCATGCAGCAGCTGACGCGTGAAATACGCGACACGCAGTCCTTGCGGCGCGGCAGCCTTACGGTAGGCATTCCGCCGATGATCAACCTGCTCTTTACACCGGTGCTCAAGGTCTTCTGCGAGCGGCATCCGGAAATCGTTCTCACCCTGCAGGAAGACACCGGCCAGGCCATTGAGCGGCAGGTCGCTGCCGGACAACTAGAGGTCGGCTTGACGGTGCTGCCCGTAGAGCCTGCCCTCAATCTCGTCACTGTGCCGATTGCCAGCTACCCGGTATGGGCGCTTGCGCGGACCGGCACGTTCCACAAGCGTCTCGTGACGCTCAAGCTGAAGGCCTTGCGCGATGCGCCGCTAGTCCTGCTCAAGGATGACTTTGCCTTGACGCGCCGGCTGCGCCGCGCATTCGCCGAAGCAGGCTTCGAACCGCAAATCGCCGCACAAAGTGGCCAATGGGACTGGTTGATTGAAATGGCTTCCGCCGGACTAGGGGTCACACTGCTGCCGGAGCCTTTCGTACACCGGCTGGCCCCGGAGCGGGTCGAAGCGGTACGCATCGTGGAGCCGGAAATTTCCTGGGAAGTGGCCCATGTGCGAAGCGGCCGTTACCTTTCGCACGCGGCTAAAGCATGGATCGAGGTGTGCAGGGAAGTGTTGGGCCCGCCGCCGAGAACCAAATGAATACGTCCGCTTTGCAAACAGGCGTCAGGAAGGCTAGATGAACGAATGGACAGCGGCAGGACGGGCGCAGAGCGACACCCGCTTCAGAAATGCAAAAGGGCTTAGCCGAAGCTAAGCCCTTTTTTATCTTGGTGGCCCGGGGCGGAATCGAACCACCGACACAAGGATTTTCAATCCTCTGCTCTACCAACTGAGCTACCAGGCCAAGGCGCGCAAGTATAGCAAACCTGTGGGATTATGCAAGACTTCTCGCGAGCGCAATTTATGTGAGCCATTATAATGGCTCGACTCTAGGCATGGATTGGACCTTCCGCTCATGGATTTTCAAAGCGATGTTTGCATTATCGGCAATGGTGCCGTCGGCAAGGCGGCAGCGCTCGGCTTCGCGCAAGCCGGCCTGAGCGTCAGCCTGTTGAGCCCGCCATCGGCGCCCCCGCCGGGCGCTGCGGTGGAGCCTTCCTGGGATGTGCGTGTCTATGCACTGAACCATGTGGCGCGCGACCTGCTGTCGTCGCTGAAGGTGTGGGAGGCAATGGATTTGGCGCGCGTGGCGCGGGTCGATGGGATGGTGGTGTACGGCGATGGCGCAGACGATGCCGGCAAGCTGGAATTCAATGCCTATTCGGCACGAGCTGAAGCACTGGCCTGGATCGTCGAAGACCGCAACCTCAACCAGGCGCTGGACACGGCGCTGAAGTTTGCGCCCAACCTGCGCGTGGTGACGGGACGCGCGACGCGCCTGGAGACCTCAGGTGGCAGCGGGCGCGTATATCTCGACAACGGCGACGTGCTGGCGGCGGCGCTGGTGGTCGGCGCCGACGGCGCGCAATCCTGGGTGCGCGGGCAGTGCGATATCGGCCTCGATTACCGTCCCTATCATCAGCGCGCGGTGGTGGCCAATTTCGAATCCGAACGGCCGCACCACGGCGTGGCCTACCAGTGGTTCACGGCGGAAGAAGGCATCGTTGCCCTTCTGCCCTTGCCGGGCCAGCGCGTGTCGCTGGTGTGGTCGGCGCCGGATGCGCTCGCCGAGGCGATGTTGCGCCAGCCGCTTGCGGCGCTGTGCGAACGCTTGTCGCGCTTTGCGGCCCCGATCCTGGGTGAATTGCGCCCGGTACAGCCGGAATTGGCGCGCGCCCTCCCTTTAAGCCTGATGCGGCCGCATGCGATGGTGGCGCCGCGGGTGGCCTTGATCGGCGATGCGGCGCATGTGGTCCATCCGCTTGCCGGCCATGGCATGAATCTCGGATTCGGCGACGTCGCGGCCCTGCTGAAGGTAGTGAGCGAACGCGAGAGCCATCGCGACTGCGGCGATGAGCGCGTGCTCGGTCGCTATGCGCGCGCCCGCAAGGAGGACGTCTTGCTGATGCAGGTCGCCACCGACGGGCTGGAGCGCTTGTTCGGCACCGACTTCGAACCTCTGCGCATGGCTCGCAACCTGGGATTGAACCTGGTGAATAACTTGCCTGTCATAAAGAGAGCCTTGATTTCTCAAGCCTTGGGCAACCGCTCGTGAGGCGTCTTTCAACAACGAATAGGAACATGATGAAAACTGGAAAACTCGCGGTTGCCGCACTCTTTGTCTTGAGCGGCGCCTTCGCCCATGCGCAGACGGCGCAGGAAGCGAAGCTCAAGCAGTTGGTGGAATCGCGACTCGGGGAGGATGTGAAAGTCGATTCCATCACCAAGACAC